>CAZHPJ010000117.1:0-7788 GCA_964534585.1 uncultured Sandaracinaceae bacterium
AGCGCCGCCATCAGCACGAAAACCAGGAGCACGAACGCCCACAAACCGCGGCCCTGGGAGGCTGATCGACGCGCGAGCGGGGCCCCGTCCCCGAGGTCTTCGAGGAGTTGGCGCGCACGCGCCCGTGCAAGGATCTCGACGCGAAACAACACCATGCTGACGATCAAGCCAATGAGCAGGATCGCGGCAGCAGCCTGCCAGCTCCGGAGCTCCTGCTCCCGCTCGAGCGCTTCGTCCGCCCCGAGTCGGGCGCTCAGCACCGGCCCAATCGAGACGACATCAAAGCTCGGAATTGCGAACATGGCGCCCAGGAGGTCCTCGACACGAGCTTCCTGCAGAGCGCCCTCGGTGATCGCCAGGGCGAGCGGATCCAGACCCTCGCGAGCCGCCTCGCCCAAGACGGCATCCGCTGCCTGGCGTGCCCGGCCCAGGCCGTTGGGGCCGGCGACGACCAGATAGGAGACGCCAGCGGTATTGTCCGAGAAGAGATCTGCTCGGACTTGGAAACGCCAGACACCCGGGCCGAAAGACGGCAGATAGGGATCATCCGGAGCGAGAGAGAACGCATGCGTCCATCGGCGCCCCTGCAAGACGTCAACCAGCACGGGGTTGGGTCCGCTGAGCTGCTCCCACTCGATTCGGGTGCGCCCCTCGTCCGCTGAGGCACGCGCGACGATGCCTCCCGGTACCACGGGGAGTCGTACTTCGCGAGCGGCGATCACGACACCGCCGGCACCGAGAGCCTCGACATCGACGCGCCCTTCGCTACCCGCAACGACGAGTGGGAACCGTGCGAAGCCGTTGGACGACGGGGCGGTGCTCGACTCGACCCGAACGCCGGCAAGCGGACGCACCCGCACGACGACATCCGCGTCACCGACCCATACCGAAAGCCAACAACGTAGACCCGGGACGCAAGCGCCCTCCTCCACGCGCGGGTCGATCACTCTTGCCGCGCGTCCTGGACCCACGCGGCGCAGTGGACCTAGCTCGTAGGCCTGAAACGCGTTGACCTCGCGGCCCTTCGGCAGACGCGACTCGATCGACTCCCGCACGTAGAGGATCCGTTCCACGGAAACCGTGCGGCCATCAACCTCGGCGAGCGCGACCAAGGAGAGAGCTTCGTCGAGCCCTTCGGGTATCTGAAGCTGGCCCTCCCTGCCTTGCACGAGTGACTTGCGCAAGTTGGTCTTCGCAAGCGTCATGCCGGCGGCGTTGCGAAGCTCGACGGTGACTGCTGGCGCGACGATGACGGTGTACCCTTCATCGTCTTCGTCCACCTGCCATGCGCGAAGTCCGATCGTCGTTCCGGGGCGCGCGACCCGCGGCGAGCTGAACCGAAGGTCCGGAACGGGCGACGGAGCGCCTGCCACCCAAAGCGCCGCGAGGATGATCGCGACGAGTAAAGGGGACATGCGGACCGCCCAAGCAAAACGCTCGAATTGTCGGTCTCGTGCGGTGATGGGGATGGACAAGCTCGGGATGTTACCTTAGGAACGGTTTGGGCATAGAGCACGAATGGGAGCCACCGCCGAACACGACGCCGAGCAACTCCGTGCTCGTTTGAACGACTACATGACCAAGCATGGTCTGCGGTCGACCGAGCAGCGGCGCCTCGTCACCGAGATGTTCTTCGCCACCACGGGGCACCTCTCCATCGAGGACTTGCTCGACAAGGTGCGCAGCGAGGAGCCCCGGATCGGGTACGCAACGGTGTATCGCACCCTCAAGCTCCTCAAGGAGTGTGGGCTCGCGCTCGAACGCCACTTCGGCGACGGGGTGTCCCGCTACGAGGTCGCTTGGCAAGACGAGCACCACGACCATCTGATCTGCGTTGAGTGCGAGAAAATCATCGAGTTCGAGGACGACGCCATCGAAGAGCTGCAACACAAAGTGGCCGCAAACTTGGGCTTCGATCTCCTGCGCCACAAGCTCGAACTCTACGGCGTCTGCGCCGCCTGCCAAGCCGAGAGTTAGGCGTGGCAGGCGGGACTTGCCGGCTCGGCTAGACGGTCGCGAACGCTTCGTTGGGGATTTCGACAGGGAGCGTATCGATCTCGCTCAAACGCTGCGTGCGGCTCGGCAAAGTCGTGAGCACGCTGTTCGCGAAGTACTGGGCGGCAAACTTCTTGCCGGTGTAGAACGCGTGGTCCGGGTGGGTCTCGGAAGTCTCTGGCAGCTTCTTCAGTGCGATCGCAGCCTGGTCGAGCAGCAACCACCCGACTGCCAAGTCGCTCATGATCGTGAGGAAGTCCTCGGCAGCGAGCGGAATGTGCTCGAGCTTGCCCCCCTTGAACCAACCGATGAACTGCATCACCGACGCGGCAACCGCTGCATGCGCAACCTGGAGGTGAGCCACCCCATCCGCGAGCTCCGGCGTGTCCTTGTTCTCCGCGATGAAGCCCTGGATGTCCATCAGGAACGCTTGCGTGTTGGCACCGCCACCTTGGCCGAGCTTGCGGCTAACCAAGTCCATCGACTGGATGAAATTGGTGCCTTCGTAGATCTGGAAGATCTTCGCGTCGCGGCAGTACTGCTCGACCGGATGGTCATGGAGATAGCCATGGCCGCCGAAGATTTGAATCGCGCGGCTCGACACCTCGAACGCGGCGTCGGTGCCGTACGCCTTTACGAGCGGGGTCAGAAGATCGACCTGGCCCTTGTGGTACGCCTCGGACTCGTCGTCCTTGCCCTCGGTCGCCGCCAGGCGATCGCCGTGGTTCGAAAGTTTCATGACGAGGGCGCGAATGCCCTCGACGCTCGCCTTCATCGCCAGCAGGTCGCGGCGAATGTTCGGGTGCTCGATGATCGGCACGCGGGGCGCGTTGGCGTCCTTGAACTGCTTGATGCTGGCGCCTTGCTTGCGCTCGCGAGCGTACTCGAGCGCGCTGAGGTACGCGCCAGAAGCCACGGCAAGACCCTGAATGCCGACTCCGATGCGGGCGGCGTTCATCATGTGGAACATCTGGCGAATGCCCTGATGCTCGACGCCACCGACGACCTCGCCGATGCAGCCGTCCTCGTCGCCAAACTGCATCACGCAGGTGGCCGAGCCGTTGATACCCATCTTGTGCTCGATCGAGGAAACGGTCACGTCGTTGAGCTCGCCGAGCGAGCCGTCCTCTTCGATGCGCACGCGGGGGACCAAGAAGAGCGACAGGCCCTTGGTGCCAGCCTCTGCGCCTTCGATGCGCGCTAGGACCAGATGCGCCACGTTGGTGCCGAGGTCGTTGTCGCCGGCGCTGATGAAGATCTTGGTGCCGCGGATGTTGTAAGTGCCGTCGTCGTTGCGCGTGGCGCTGGTCGTCGCGGCGCCGACATCAGAGCCGGCCTGCGGCTCGGTGAGACACATCGTGCCGGTCCACTCGCCGCTCATCATCTTGGGCACGTACTTCTGTTTTTGCTCCTCAGTGCCGAAGTCCATGAGGAGCTCGGACGCCGTCAGCGAGAGGCCGGTGTACAATGCGAACGAGGCGTTGGCGCCGCAGAGCATCTCCTCGACGAACGAGCCGATCATGTTGGGCGCGTCCTGGCCGCCCCAGCACGAAGGTGAGGCGATCGTGCGCCAGCCAGCCTCCCAGAGCTTGTCCCAAGCCTCCTTGAACCCGTCGGGCGTGATGACGCGGCCGCCCTCGATTCGGCAGCCTTGCTGGTCGCCACTGCTGTTGAGTGGGCCGGTCGCATCGCAAACGAAGCGGTAGACTTCGTCGAGCACCATATTGCACTCGTCCGGACCCCACTCGCCGTAGGGTTCCTTCCCAAGGACCGCGGGCAGATCGAACTGCTCGAAGAAGAGGAACCGAAAGTCTCGTAGATCCGCACGATAGCGGTTGATTGCCTGCGCCACATCAGCCTCCAATGTTCGAATCGGTCACCCTCGGGCTTCGGCGGGATTACGCATGAAGGCCCTGATAGATGCCTGCTGTAAGAACGCTGAGGGCAAGTGCGCTTTCCGTCAAGTCGTCAAGGGGCCTACTCGGCCGTGCGGTCGTTTACAAACTCGCCAATTCGCCGGATCGCTCGGCGTCCTTCCTCGAGCATCGGAGCAAAGACGTGCCATGCGTGAATCATGTCCGGCCACACCTCGAGCTTGACCTCGACCCCCGCCGATCGCGCGGCCTCCGCACAGCGCAGGTTGTCATCTAGCAGGGTTTCTGCCGCTCCGACCTGGATCAACAGCGGCGGAAGGCCGGTCATGTCCGCATGAAGCGGCGACACTAAAGGGTTACGATGCTCGGAGACCGGGGCGAACCGTTTGGCCATCGAACGCAGACCGATGCGCGTAACGAAATCGTAGTGACTGTTGAATTGCATAGACGTGCTGCGAGGGTCCAGGTCGAGCCAGCCCGAAATCAGCACCGCGGCGGCCGGTAGGGGAAGACCCTCGTCGCGCAGTGAGACCAGCGTCGAGAGGGTCAAGCCCGCCCCGGCCGACTCGCCGCCCAGGACGATGCGGTCCGGATGAATCCCTTGCTCCTCGATCAGCCACAGATAGACGCGATGGGAGTCCTCGAGCTGCGCGGGGAAGGGATGCTCGGGCGCAAGCCGGTAGTCGGCCGCCAACACCCGCATCCCGCTCGCGATGCACAGCCGCGCCAGGAAGTCCCGATGCGAGTTGATCGAGCCGGTCGAATACCCGCCACCGTGGAAGTAGAGAATGACGCGATCCGGATCACTACCAGGCTGCGAAAACCACTCCGCCGACACTCCGCCCGCATCGATCGGCTGCATATCCACCGCCCGCATTGGCTTGGTCACCGGCCGCGGCGGGTCGATGACGCGACGTTGGATCTGCAGGGGCAGAATCATCGAAAGACTCGATGAGCGCCGCAGCACCTCCACCACCGTCTCGAGCTCGAGGGTCCAAGTAGGGCGACGCGGGCCGAAGATTGCCCGGCGAGCGCGGATCATCGGCTTCAGGCCGTCCATCATGACGCGAATGACGTTCACGGCGAGGCACCCTAGCATGCGGCCGCCCCGTATAGCCGGCGCGTTGCGTCGTCCACGGGGCTTCGCTGGCGCCTTGGGCGCCTAGCTCGTATCCCTCCGCCCATGCTCCTCGAGCGCTATCTCGAGTCCCTAGGCTCCGAAGCTATCCGAAAGGCTCTTGGCCTCGATGGTCCTCGCCCGGCGATCGTGCGGCCGACGACGGATCCGAGATTTGGGGACTTTCAAATCAACGGAGCGATGCCGCTCGGCAAAGAGCTCGGGAAGCCTCCGCGAGAGGTCGCGCAACCGATTGCCGAGGCATTGGCGGGGGTCGACGCAATCGAGAAAGCCGAGGTCGCAGGGCCTGGCTTCGTCAACATTCATCTCGCGCCCTCATGGATCGCGTCGAAGCTAACCGAAGCGCTCCACGACCCCTCGCGCGAAGGGGTGCCGGCCGTGGAAGAAGCCTCGAAGGTCATCGTCGACTTCTCGAGCCCGAACATCGCCAAGCAGATGCACGTCGGCCATCTGCGTTCGACCATCATTGGCGACGCGATCGCGCGGATCTTGTCATTCATGGGTCACGAGGTGGTACGCGACAATCACCTCGGTGACTGGGGCACACAATTTGGGTTACTGATCGTCGGGATGCGCGAATGGGGCGACGAGAACGCTCTACAGGCCAAGCCGATCGCAGAGCTCGAGCGCGTGTACAAGCTCGCATCCGAACGTGCCGGCAGTGATGAAGTCTTCGCCGAACGAGCACGGGCGGAGCTTGCGAAGCTCCAAAGCGGCGACGAACAGAACCTCGCGCTCTGGAAGCACTTCGTGGAAGTCAGCCGCAGCGCCCTCGACGCGGTGTATGCCGAGCTCGACGTCTCGTTCGACGTGTGGCTTGGCGAGAGCGCCTACCACGAAGCCCTTCCCGGCGTGGTCGACACTCTGCTCGAACGGGGCCTCGCCCGAGAGGACGATGGGGCCGTGTGTATCTTCTGGGACGAGATCGACGCCGCACCCAAGTCGCTCCGCAAGCAGAAGACCCCGTTCATCGTGAGAAAGAAGGACGGCGCGTTTCTCTACTCCACGACAGACATTGCCACGGTCCAGTACCGCAAAGACCATTTCCACGCCGATCGCGCGCTGTACGTAGTCGACAATCGCCAAGGTCTTCACTTCCAGCAGCTTTTTGCCGTGATCGAGCTGCTCGGCGACGACATCGAGCTGGAGCACATCGGCTTCGGCACCGTGCTCGGCGACGATGGCAAACCACTGCGAACGCGAGACGCGAGCGGGCAAGTGATCACCCTGACATCGCTGCTCGACGAAGCGAAGCAGCGTGCGCGGCAACGAATCGATGAAGGAATCGCCGAAGGGCGCCTCCGGGTTCGGCCCGAAGAGATCGACGAAGTGTCGCGAGTCGTGGGTATCGGCGCCGTGAAGTACGCCGACCTCCGCCAGAACCGGCTCAGCGACTACCAATTCGACTGGGACAAGATGATCTCGTTCCAGGGCAACGCCGGTCCGTACTTGCAATACGCCTATGCACGTTGCGCCTCGATCTTCGCGAAGGGCGGAGTCGACATGGAAGCCATGGCAGCCAGCGCAACGATCTCGCTCGACACGCCTGCCGAGCAAACCCTGGGCAAGCACCTGCTGCGGTTCGCGGACGTCGTCTATCAGGCGGGCTCGACGAGCCAACCGCACCTCGTATGCGAGCACGTATACGAGCTTGCGCGCGTATTCAACGGCTTCTACGCCGAGTGCCCGGTGCTCGACGCCGAGGGCGCCACGCGAGAGAGCCGGCTCGGGCTGACGGCGTTGACCGCTAGGCAGATCCGTCGGGGGCTCGGGCTCGTGGGCATGGGCGTGGTCGATCGCATGTAGTGAGAATCGCTGTATTTCCCGCCGCCGCAGTGCGAATGTGCTATGCGAAGCCCGCCAATGCAGGGCCGGGTCGTTCGAACATCTCATGAGAGCGTCTGTCTGAGCGACAACCCGCTCGGAGACCCGCACAAACGCGATCTGTACGTCTACCTGCCACCGCAGTACGACGGAAAGCAACGCTTCCCGGTGCTGATGATGCTGGCTGGTTTCGGGTCGACGAATCACTCGATCGCAGGCTGGAGCCCCTGGAAGCCGAACACGATCGAGCTCTTCGACCGTCTCATCGCCGAGGGGAAATGCAAGCCTGCAATCCTGGTGCTGCCGGACTGCTTCAATCGATGGGGTGGATCGCAGTTCATCGATTCAGAGGGAACGGGGCGCTACCAAACCTATCTTGCCGACGAGGTATTCACGTTCGTCGACGCGGAGTTCCTAACCATCCCCACACGCGAGGCGCGTGCCGTGGTGGGGCGTTCCTCCGGTGGCTTCGGCGCACTACGTCTCGGGATGGACAGGCCCGACGTGGTGTCCGTCATCGGGAGCCATGCGGGCGACGCGGCGTTCGACGTCAGCATGCGGCCTATGCTCACGAGCGCAGCGATCGCCATCGATCTCGCGGGCGGCCTCCGAGCGTTTGCAGAAGAGATCCCCGTTGCCGGTCCCAAGAACGCGACCCAGTTCGACGCGATCTTCGTGCTCGCCGCGAGCGCTGCCTATTCCCCAGACAGCAGCGACTTTCCCTTCCTCCAAATTCCGATCAACCCCGCCACCGGCGAGCTCCGTGATGACGTCTGGGCGAGGTGGCTCGAGCACGATCCACTTCGGCGCATCGACGTCTCTGTGGCGGCTTTGCAAACGATGTCGCTTATTTACGTGGATGCAGGCAACAGGGATGAGCACGGGCTACACTTCGCAGCGCGGATGCTCAAAGATGCGCTCCACAAGCGTGGTTTGCCCGTTCACTACGAGGAGTAC
>CAZHPJ010000118.1:0-7766 GCA_964534585.1 uncultured Sandaracinaceae bacterium
GATTTCATACCGTGAAGAGGCATACGTGAGATTGAGATAGCGAAGTCCTAGGTCGAGCGCATCACGCACGGTCGGACTGCTCATCACCGCGTAGCCCCAAATCCCGTACGCCGTGACGTGGTAGCGGCTGCCCGATTCGAGACCGATCTCGGGGACCTTGGGCAAGGCTTTGACGATGTTGGTGACGAGGTCGAGCTCCTGCCGGCCCGTGATCTCGGCGCCAGGGTCGTCGAGCGATTCGGGGTCGATGCCGGTGTCTCTGAGACACACCGCAAGTGGCAGGCCGTGTTCTGCGGCCAGCTCGGTCATCAGCCTTGCGCTGTAGGTTGCCCGTCGATAGTCCCAGTGCATCTCGGTATCTGGCCGCGGCCTGTTCGAAGCTAGCAAGATTTCGCCCGGGGTCACGTTCGCGTAGTGTCGCGGCGGCCTCTACGTGAACCTGGTCCATTACGCGCTACAAGAGGCAGCATGGCAATCCGACTCCCGGCGGGACTCATACGCAGCCTCATCCGCTTCACATTGAAGCCCTTCCTGGGGCCTCCGTTCCCCGTGTTCTTCCAGCGAATCTGGTTACGAATCACGTCGAGTGTCAATCTACCATCTCGGGCCGCGTCGATGGCGCGGGTAGACATCGATGGCATGTCTGCGCTTCGAGCTTGGCCCAGGGGAACTGAGCCGGAGCGGGTGGTGCTCTATCTGCACGGCGGAGGCTACTGCGTCGGGAGCTGGGGTATGTACAAGGGTCCGATCACACATCTAGCCGTCGCCGCCGCTGCCGTGGTGTATGCGCCAAACTATCGGCTGGCCCCCGAACATCCGCATCCCGCCGCCCTGGACGATGCGCTGGAGGCGTATCGATGGCTTCTTGGGCACGGCGTGTCGCCGGACCGCATCGCGCTGGCCGGCGATTCGGCGGGTGGCGGTCTTGCACTCGCCACGGCCATAGGGATTCGCGACGCGAGTCTGCCATCGCCCGCGTCGATTGTGCTGCTCTCGCCTTGGGTCGACCTGCGGTGCGACTCTCGCTCCATGACGGAGAACGTCCAGATCGACCCGATGCTGAGGCCGAGCTGGCCTCGGGCGTGTGCTTCGATGTACTTGGCCGGTCGGAACCCGGACGATCCGGGTTGCTCGCCGCTCTTCGCGAGCCACAAAGGCTTGCCGCCGATCCTGATCCAGGTGGGGAGCGACGAGATCATTCTCGACGACTCGACGCGGCTCGACGTGCGATGCCGCGAAGAAGGCGTCGACGTCACCTTGCAGCAATTCGAAGGCCTCTGGCACGACTTTCAGACACACGCGGGGATTCTAGAAGTAGCCGACGAAGCGATGAACAAGATCGCCACCTTCATCAAAGCACATGACGCGGAAAGGGGTCAGAACCCTCGTTAGGGGTCATGATCACGAGCTCGCTCTTTCTCTCGCTTCGAGGGGGGTGTGGCGGTACGCTGGCGCCGTGGACGACTTCATGATGGATGGCAGGACCTGGCTTGGGATGATGCCCGATACGCAGATCAAGCTTCTCAAGTCGTTGGTGGTGGTCCTGTTCTTCCTGATGGTTCGGTCCGCCGTGATGCGGGTCATCCTGCGGAACGTCACCGACGTTAGGCAGCGATACAGTTGGACCCGAGGTGTCACCTCCACGGTTGCCGTCCTGATCATCATCTTCTTGGGGACCATCTGGTTCGCGGGCCTCGATCGCATCGCTACGTTCGCCGGCATTTTAGGCGCTGGCTTGGCGGTGGCGCTTCATGACACCATCGCCAACATTGCCGGGTTTCTTTTCATCATCCTTCGGCGCCCGTTCGAAGTTGGCGATCGCATCGAGATCGAGGGAGTGGCCGGTGACGTAATCGACATTCGGGTGTTCCAGTTCAGTCTGCTCGAGATCGGCAATTGGGTCGACGCCGACCAGAGCACTGGGCGAATCGTGCAAGTGCCGAACGGCAAGGTGCTGCGCGCAACGACAGCAAGCTTCAATAAAGGCTTCGAGTACATTTGGCACGAGATTCCCGTCCTCATCACGTTCGAGAGCGATTGGAAGAAAGCCAAACGCATTCTGCACGAGATCGTCGATGACGAGAGCTTCGTCGTTGCCGAGGAGGTGGAACGCCAAGTCCAGCGGGCGGCGTCCCGGTACCTCATCTATGCGGGAAAGCTCACCCCAATCGTGTACACCACGGTGCGCGATAGCGGTGTGATGCTCACGGTGCGGTACATGACGAAGCCCAAGACGCGCCGCAGCACCGAGGAACAGGTCTGGGAACAGGTTCTGGAGCGCTTCGCCGAGAACGACGACATCGCGCTGGCATACCCGACTATCCGCTACTACGACCAGGCCCAGTGAGTAGGCGGGCTACACAAACGACGCCTCGTCTATCCTACGAGGTCTTTGGCCAGCGGGGTTCGCCAGTCCTCTTCGTCATGGGGTTCGGGATGCCTGGCGCGGTTTGGGGTCCTCAGGTCGACGAGCTTCAGAAGGACCACCGGTGTTGCCACTACGACCACCTAGGCGTCGGTGACAGCGATCGCGGACCGTGCCTCCGGACGATCCCCGCGATGGCCGACAATGCGGTGCGGATCTTGGATGACCTGTCCTGGGAGCGAGCCCACGTCGTCGGCGTTTCGATGGGAGGCATGATCGCCCAGGAGCTCGCTCTCCGCTCTGCGGATCGCTGTCAGAGCCTGACCTTGATTGCGACTCACGGTGGGGCGCCGGTCGCGTCCCTGCCGACTCTCGAAGGAATGCGGCTCTTCATTCAGGGGCTCTTCGGTGGTCGGAAGGCGCGGTTACGCTCGATACCGCGTTTGCTCTATACCGACGAGTTCCTGGAATCGATAGGGCCCGATGCACTTCGTTCGCATCTCGATGTGCGGCTAGGCAATCGGCCCACCCTCCGCACGGTGCTCGGTCAGCTCTATGCAGTGTGGACGCACTCCACGGAATCGCGTCTCTCGCGCATCGGATTGCCGACACTTCTCGTTCGCCCTGGAAAGGACATTCTAATTCGGCCCACGCAGATCGACCGGCTGGCCCAACGCATTCCCAACGCCCGGGTTCTACGGTTCGACGACGCCGGGCACGGCGTGACCTTTCAAAAAGCAGCGGAGCTCAACGCGGCGCTACGCGAGCACTTCGCGCGGTCGCGATCTCACCCCGCAGCGTCGGTGACAGCACCTGCGCGCTGGGGTAGAGTTCGCCTCCAATGAGACGTTCTTTCTTCCTCGCGCTCCTGTTGGTCTCCGCTTGTGGAAGCGATAGCGGCACATCCAGGACAAAACACGCCATAGTCATCGGCATCGATGGTCTGCGGGTCGATGCGCTTCAACAGGCGTCCACCCCCGTGCTGGACGCCTTGATCGTGGATGGCACAGTGACCTACGAAGCGTTTGCGGGCGGTGTGCTTGGCACCCCGACGGAACAGATGACCTGGAGCGGGGCGGGGTGGAGTAGCATTCTCACCGGGGTCTGGGTCGACAAACACGGCGTCGACTTCAATGTATTCGACGACGCGCGCTTCGAGGAGTATCCGCATTTCTTTGCGCGTATTCGAGAAGAGAATCCGGATGCGTACCTCTCGTCGTTCGTGACTTGGGCACCGATCAACGACAGCATTTTGGCTTCGGCGGATGCAGATGAGGCGTTCTCACCAGAGGCCGACAGCTCGGCGGAGGGTGACGTGGCTGTGACCGCTGAAGTCGTGGCGCATTTAGGATCGAAAACGCCTGACGTCGTGTTCGTTCAGCTGGACGAGGTCGACCATCAAGGGCACGTCGCCGGCTTTTCTCCAGCGGTTTCCGGGTACGCAAGTGCGGTGGAGACGATTGACGCGCAGATCGGCATGATGCTCGACGCGATCCGTGCGCGAGCCACCTACGCGGCGGAAGACTGGTTGGTCGTGGTGACGACCGACCACGGCGGCACCGGTCGTGCTCACGGTGGGCAAAGCGATGAAGAGCGCGCGGTTTTCATGATCGTAAGCGGCGCTTCGGCGCGCCGTGGTGAAACAATCTCGCCTGGACCTGGGCACACCGCCGTCCCGCCGACGGTGATGACGCACCTTGGGCTCGCGATCGATCCGGCATGGGGATGGGAGAGTGAGCCGTTCGGCTTCTAGCGCCTCCGGTCACTCCCTGCTTTTCAGAACAGCAATTAGATCCAGTCGATCGAGCTTTCTGCGGACCAATAGCGCGCTGGCGATTCCGGAGGCGAGCACTACTGCCACCGAGAAGGCGTAGGTTTGGTTCGAGATGATGAAGGGAATCCTAAAGAGCTCGGGATCGGACCAAGAAGCGATGATGGCCTTGGCTCCGATGGTTCCGAGAACGAGGCCCAATGGAATGGCGAGCGCAATCTGCACGGCCTGCTCGCCGAGTAGGATTCCGGAGATCTCGCCACGAGTGAATCCGAGCACCCGGAGCGTCGCCAAGTCTCGGCCTCGCATCGATACGCTCACGCGGGCGTTGTTGTATACGATGGAGATGGCGATGGCGGTTGCGAACAAGGTCATGATGAACGTCATCACCTTCATCGTCTCATCGGTTTGCTTCTCGAAGCTGGCGATCGTGTCGCGTTTTCGCGACACCGCCTGGATGGCCGGGATGTCGTTGAGCCGGGACTGAACCTCGCCCTCCATCGGCGCATCGATCCGGATTAGGGCGGAAGAGAACCTAGGAGCCTCCCGCAGCAGCCGATGCAAACTCTGCTTCGATACGTATCCCTGAAGGCCGAAGCCTTCCTCGATGAGCCCCGCTACCGTCAGCGTTCGGGTACCGCGATCTCCCTCCTTGAGCTCGATCTGAACTACGTCTCCCGCTTTGACGCCCAGGATGTCGCCGAGAACACTGGTCAGCAGAACGCCCTCCTCGGGGATGGGCACGTGTTTGAAATCGAGGTTGAACAACTGGCGAAGCCGCCCGTCTTTCGCGATGCCGATGAGCATCGTGTCGCGCCAATGATGCCCATAGCGCATCCGGACTGCGGTCGACCGAATCCCCTCGATTTCTTCGACACCAGGTACGTGCGCGAGATACCCGAGGCTCCGCTGCGGCATTGCTTCCACGAAGCTCACCGTGAGGTCTTCCCGTTGCTGACGCTCGAACTGCACCATCATCATCGGTCCGTACGCGTCGTACCCGAATCGCCCTAGGATCACGATCGACAAGGCGAGTGCGATTCCGAGAGAAGAAAGCGCTGTCCGCCCCGGGCGGCGCCAGATCTCGCGAAACACCATGAGAGTGGGCTGGCTGAGCCGCTTCGTCAGCCCCCATCGCTCGATCGCTGCCGTCTTGTACTTGGGTGGTGCTGGTGGCCGCATCGCGGTCGCGGGGGGAAGGAGCACGGCTGCGCGGACGGAAAGTGATGCCCCGAGTGCACCGGCAAAGAGGCTGAACAAGATCGCATTCATGGCGACCGTCAGATCAATCCGCTGCGGCATCTCGGGAAGGTGGAAGAACCCAGCATACATTGCGAGCATCCCTTTGCCCAACCACACCCCCAACCCGAGACCGAACAACGCTCCGAAGCTGACGATGATAGCCACCATCTTGAAGTAGTGCAGGGCAATGCTCCGATTTCGGTAACCCATGGCTTTCAGCACCGCGATTTGCGGACGTTGCAAGGTGACCAAGCGGCTGAAGACGACGTTCAGTAGGAATGCCGCAACGCCGAGGAAAACCCCTGGAAGGAAGATGACGAGCGTCTCGATTCCCTGAATTTCACTCGTGAGGATCGAATGGGAGAGCTGGTGGTCTCGAGTGAACGCGCCGAGCCCGCCGTATGGTTTGAGCACTCGATCGATCGCGCCCAGCACAGCGTCCTCGTTGGCGCCCGGCTCGAGCTTCACGGCGATGTCGTTGAACGCCCCCTCCATTCGAAAGGCGGCGGCGATGGCGTCTTCGAGCATCCACAGGGGGGTGAAGCGTTCGTCGTCCGGCATGAGAAGGCCCGTGTCCACCGCAAACACGTACTCAGGAGAGAGCGCGTGCCCGACGATCAGGAGCTCGCGAAGCTTGCCGTTTATCACCGCGGACAAGTGATCGCCGGGCTCGAGCCCGTGTGCCTTGGCAAATGGTTCGTTGATCAACACTTCGTCGTAGCGTCCGGGCTCCAGGTTCCGGCCTGCGCGAAGGACCAAGCCGTTGAGAGGAGCTTTGCCCATGGACGGGAGCGAGATCAGGTCGCCTCGTGCCGGCGAGATGAGGTTGTCCATTGGTATGCGCACCCGCTCTACGATCCGAGCGTAGGCGCGAGCTACGCCGGGCAGCTCGGCTACCTGCCCCGCAACGGACTTGGGCGCTCGCTCGAGGTGCACGAACACGTCGGCGAACCGATTCGTCTCGTAGTAAACGTCGCGCGAATCGTAGAGGGCCCGCCATGCGCTCTGCAGGGAGATGTAGCAAGCGACCCCCGACGCCACGACGACCGCAATCGTCAATGCCTGACCGCGTAGTCGGACCACTTCACGAAACAGCTTGCGGTCGAGGACGTTCACCGCCCCTGCTACCTTGGTTTCTTGCCCGCCATCGGAAAGCGACCGTGGCCCTTGCGCCCATCACCTGTCAAGTCCGACCCCTTCCGTGCCAGTGCCAGTGCCAGTGTCAGCGTATGCTTCGGCTGCTTCTGAGGCGCCTCCGTCAGAAGCCGTTCAACGCGTCGACCACGGCGAATAGGTCGCCGATGTCGTAGAAGTCGACGGCAACGAAATTCGGAAGCGTGTTTCCTTCTTCTTCGCATTGTCGCGCGCGATCGACGAACAACGGGTTGTAGTTGACCATCTCCGCGAGCTCAGGCTTGCCGCCGAGCGTCGCCGTGAGGAAATGATTGAGCAGGAAGAGCGGATTGGCCGTGTCACCGCGATTGGGGGTGCAGACGAAACCTTCCGGAGCGGAGAACGCAAACGGGGTTTCCCAAGCGTGGTCCCAGATGTTCATCAACCAGGGGAACTCGGCTTCCTGAGGCATCTTCTCTTGAAAGACCACCAGGCGGGTGTTGGCTTCGATGAGCTCACCGAGTGTAGGCCATGGCTCGCCGACCTCGTGGGCGTAGACGAAATCGATCAGCCCGCTATTCTCAAACGCACTGGCCGTCTGAGCGTGGGCGATGTAGTTCTCGAAGATGATCGACGCGACTTCGCTACGGTTTGCTTCGAGGAAGGCCGTGATCTCTTGAAGGCCCTCCACCAAGGGCTGGCTTCCCGCAAGACAAGTCGTGTGGCAGAGCAGCAGCTCTCCTTCCTCATCGTAGGTGTCGAGCATCAGCCCACGGATTCCGTCGTTGAGTTGCCGCGTGATGCCGAAGTTTTGGTTCGGCAAAATCCAGCCAGCCTCGTCGTTCGACATCGCGTTGTGGGTCATCGGGTACGCGACCTGGTCGAAGCCACGCTCGCAAAGCTCTGCGTGACCGTTGCACTCGGGGTCGGGCTGACTCGCGTCCGGTTCCATGCCGCCGTCGGTCCCGGGGTCGGTTCCGCCGCTTCCACTGCTGCTACAGGATGCAGAGAGCAATGCGCCGAGGAGAGCGATTGCCCCCGCGCGTGTCGATAGAGATGTCATGTGTTGCTCCCGGCTCGCACGAGCCGCCCCGGCCGCGCGCCTGTCAGCTTGCCGCCTTTGCCGATCACCTCGCCATTGACCAGGGTCGCGACGTAGCCGTTCGCATGTTGCATGAGACGTTGGCCTCCGGCGGGCAAGTCCTTTAGCATGATTGGGCGCAGCAGCTCCAGGTTATCGAAGTCGATGACGTTGATGTCGGCGCGCCGTCCGGG
>CAZHPJ010000119.1:0-7750 GCA_964534585.1 uncultured Sandaracinaceae bacterium
ATGCGAAGAGCTCTGTCTGCGGTGATTGGGCCAAGCCTTCGGTGGCGACGAGGGGGCCGTCGGTGAGGGGGGCGAGGAGCTCGGCGGTTTGGGCCGCTCGGGTCCAGGGGCTGTAGTAGACGCTATCGAACCGGAAACCGGCGCGGTCGAGGCTGTCCACCATCACTTGGAATCTAGCGCGGCCTTCGTCGGTCAGAGCTCGCTGTGCGTCCGGGAGCCCGGCCTTTCTCTCTTCGGCGATCGCGTGGCGAATCAGGAACAAATCCATCGATCGTCAATCCTCCTCAAAGCCGGTGAGCCTCAAACCCGAAGGCTTGATGAGGCGCTGCTCGCGTTCCAGGTCCACACGAGCGAGGGGATGATCGGACAACCATTCCTCGTTGAAGCTGAGCTTGAGCTTGCTGCCACTTGCAGTGAGATGCGGAAGCGAGACCACTTCCGCGTCACGGTTTCGGTTGAGCAGCACGGCGAGGCGAAGCAAAGCGCACAACCGCTTCGCGCTCGCGTGAAGCTCCGGGGGAAGTGAATCGAAGTACGAATCATCGAGCTTGCGGCGATGGCCTCGAACGAGCGCCGCCACCAGCGCCTGCTCGTCACGCGAAAAGCCCGGCAAGTCCGAAGAGGCTACGAGGTAGGCGCCGTGTTTGTGGTGGCCGGTATAGTTCACGGCAAGGCCGATCTCGTGAAGCTGCGCTGCCCTGGCGAGAGCGTGCGCGGCTTCGTCCGATCGCAAGTCCCAATCGTCGACTACCTGGCCGAGCAATCCGAGCGCGGTGGCTTGGACGCGGTCCGCGTGCGCTTGATCGATCGAATAGCGATCGCACAGCATGGCGATGGTGCGATCACGCGGGTCTTCATCTTGGAGGCGCCCGAGCATGTCGTACAAGAGGCCCTCGCGAAGCGCGGTAGGTGAGACCCACATTTCTTCGATGTGGAGCCGCTCGAAGACCGCGCTGAGGATCGCGACACCACCGGCGAAGACGGAGCGTCGGTCTGCATCGAGACCCGGAAGCTCGAGCTTGTCCAATCGGCCCGCCGTCAACATGGCCTGCTCGAGCTTGCTGAGACCTTCGGCCGTGATGGTGCCGTGTGCCCAACCAGCCTCGCTGAGGATCGCAGCGACGGAACGAATGGTGCCCGAAGCCCCGATCGCGCGTTCCCAACCCTTCTTGCGCAGTTTTTTCTGGACCGGCTGAAGCTCGAGGCTCGCAGCCAGCTTGGCGTGATTCATGCGCTTGCGGCTGATCTTGCCGTCACCGAAGAACTGTTTGGTGAAACCGACACAACCCATGTACAGGCTGTGCACGGACACCGCATCGAAGCCGTCCCCGATGATGCACTCGGTGCTGCCGCCACCGATGTCGATGACAAACCGACGCGCAGGCGCCCCGGCGATGCCATGCGAGACGCCGAGATAGATCAATCGCGCTTCCTCGCGGCCTGTAATGATGTCGATGCGGTGGCCGAGGGCTTTGCTGGCCTCGCGCAGAAGCTTCCGTGAGTTGCGGGCTCTGCGCAGGGTGTTCGTCCCGACCGCCCGCACCTGGCCGGCGCCGAAATCCCGAAGCCTCTGCCCGAACAGCGTGAGGCACTGGATTGCGCGTTCCTGCGATTCTTCGTCGAGCGAGCCGTCGTCCTGAAGGCCCGCCGCCAGGCGTACCGGCTCGCGGAGGCGATCGACGATCTGGATGCCACCGTGATCGACCCGGGCGATCACCATGTGAAAGCTGTTCGACCCGAGGTCTACTGCAGCAAGAGACTCCATGCGCGACCCAAACGTACCTTAGCCTAGTTTGCTGCCTAGCGTTCGATGTAGCCTATGGCTTCTAGGTGGGCGGCTACGTCTTCATCTAGCTCCACGGAATCGGCGGCGACTGCGTCTTTCTGGGCAAGGGCGCGCTGTTCGAGGAGTGCCTTGGTGGCCATGCGGACCTCAGCCGGGGAGGTCGGGGCGAGGTTCTCCTGCTCGGCGGGGTCGAGGTCCACGCGATACAGCTCGACGGGCTTTAGGCCGCGTGGGTTGCCGCGATTGGCGGTGATGAGCTTGTACTCGTCGGTGCCGTCGAGCTCACGGACCGATTCGAGGATGTTGCCCTCGTGGCTTTCTTCGGCGTAGACGACATCGGTGCCCGTGAAGAGGTCGCCGCCCTGCACGCCCTCTGGAACTGTCGTCTCGACCAGCTTCAAGACCGTAGGCATTAGGTCGATGCTCTGAACCCAGTGACGAACGACGGTCCCTCCCCGGCGGCTCTTCGGCAGCTTCACGAGCAAGGGAACCCGAACCTGCTCGTCGTACAGCGTCGTACCGTGCCAGAAGCCGCCGTGGTCGTTGAACTCCTCGCCGTGATCGCTCGTCACGATGATCGTGAGGTTTTCATAGAGTGCGCGCTCGCGAAGCCCATCGAGGAGCTTGCCAAGCTCGGCATCCCAGTAGCTGATCTCACCGTCGTACAATGCGGTGAGCGCGGGTACTTCTGATGGATCGGGATGTTGGTGCGCCGCGCGAGCGTACCCGCTGCCATCGTAGGGATGGGCAAAGTACGGATCGTGCGGGTCCATGTACCCGACGAACAAGAACCACGGCGACGCGGGCTGCCTGTCGAGCCACGCGATGAGGGCCCGATTGACCGTTTCGGCATCCTGGTACGCGGTTCCGGGCAGCACCTCTCCCCGCACCGCCCGCATCTTCTCGACGCGCTGCCGAATGAACTGCATCAGCAAGAGCTTCGCGCTGGCGTCATCGGCGCCGAGAACGAACTCGGGTTCGAGGTAGATGTACTGGTCGAAGCCCTGATGGAAGTTGAAGTAGGGAGCGACGTTGAAGTTCGTCGCGTACCCGGCCGTGGTGTAGCCCGCAGTCTTCAGCACCTCCGGCAGAGTCGTGATGGCGTCGGGGAGCGCGTCACTCTTAGCCATGACGCCATGACTCGACGGCAGACGCCCACTCAGAATCGATGCGAAGCTCGGGCGCGTCCAGCTCGAGTTGGTAAAAGCTTGGTCGAATCGAACCGCATCGCCTGCAAAGCGATCGAGATTGGGCGTGCTTCCGTTCTCGTAACCGTACAGCGGGAGATGATCGGCACGCAGCGTGTCGACCACGATGAAGAGTACGTTGCCGGCTTGGCCTCCTGCCTGGGCCACATCGTCCACCGTGCCGGCGCGCGACATGCGGTCGCTGAGGGCGAGGTTGCCGGCCAATCCGACCGCGAGAACGATCAGCAAAGCCAACGCCATCGGAGCGTGGACGAGCCGCTCGAAAGGCGCGCGACGCACGAGAACGCGAAGCCCCCGCGCAAGCAAGGCGCTCACGCCCGCAGCCACGAAGGCACAGCCGAGCAAGACCGCCAACCCGATCGCGCTCTTCCAGACGAGCTCCTCGTGAAAGAAATCCCGCCGAATCCGAAACGCGCCGAGCGCAAAGGCGAACATCCCGAAGATCGCGGCGGCGAAGTACCCGAAGGCTTCTTTTTCGGGAAGTGCGTACCGTTTCATCCAGCGGCCGCTCAGCGCGGTGGCGAAACCGAGGCCGGCGCCAAAGACCGCACAGAACAGCCCGTACGCAAGCGGGCCGTAGAGAAACACGCGGATGCCTGTTGCGCCTGCGGAGGACAGCGCGATGACGCTGGCTTCGCCCAAGCCCACGAGAATGCCTCCGAAGACTCCCGCGCTGAACCCGACCACGACGCCACGGAGCGGATGTGGCCAAGCTTCGCGAGGCGCCTTTGGAATGGCCTGGCTCACGATCCCTTCCCGGTCCGGATCTTCGACGCGAATCTCTGGGTTGTATCCCGACTTGCGTAGAAGGAAGATCACGCCGCCAAATGCCGAGACGAACATCTCGCAAGCAAAGCCAAGCGTGGGAATGAGGACCGCGACCGCGAGAGGCAGCCCGATGGCGGGCGAGGTGTAGAGCGCAACCGCTGCAGCCTCGCGAAGGCCAATTCCATTGATCGAAGCCGGAATGAGCGTTGCGAGGATTTGCAACGACGACGCGAAAAACACCTCGCCAATGCCAAGCTCGACACCGAGCGCGCGCGCGGCGCAGACGTAGATCAGGTTGTTGAAGGCGTGCGTGCCGACACCGAGCGCTGCGGCTTGAATCAGGAGACCGGCTTTGCCTCGGTATGCGCCGACCGCATCGATCAAGGTTTGAACGCGCGCGCGGATTCCGTCGGGAAGGAAACGCGTGAAGAAGAGAAAGAGCTGGGGCTGCGCGAGAAACGCAAGGCCGACGACGATGATCGATAGAAAGACGGCGTTCACCAGGAGCACCCCGTCGGTGCCGATGAACCGCATGCCGAAGATGCTGGCCACCATGACCACGACGCCGAAGGCGAGCTGGCCGAGGATCATCTCGACACCGATGGTGGCAGTCGCGCGAGCGGTCTTGCCGGTGTGCTTGGCGACATCGTAGATGCGCCAGCCACCGAAACCCGTGAATCCGCCCGGGGTGAAGGCGCCCCAGAAGCGCGCGATCATGATCGAGCCCCCGAGGAATCGCCATTTGGCGAAGATCCCCTGGCCCACCAGTAGCCGCTGCCAGCGCACGGTGCTGAACCCGATCGCGATGAGCTGCATGAGCACGGCGGCCACGACCCAGCCCCAGTGCAAGTCGCTCAAACGTCCGAGCAGGTCCTCCGCGCCATCTCGGCGGAGCACCTTGCGAAAGATGAACGCCAGCATGCCGAAGGAGAAGACCAGCTTCAAAACGAAGAAGGCGATTCGTTTTGGATTAGCGCTCACGTCCCTTGCGGCCTGAGGTACCCGGTACACGCTAAAGGGTCAAATTGCCCACGTAGAGTAGGGGCTGAGGCGGTTAGTTGCGCGGAGGTGCCCCGGTTGGTAGCGACGCCTCATGCGACATCAAGCAGTGACTCGGTTCGGGATCTGGGCGTTGTTCTTCACGCTGGCGTGTCAAGGGGGCGAGACGACGCCCCCCACCGAGGCGCCGGCGGCCTCCGCACAGGGGGCGAGCACCGTCAAAGACGAGAAGCCTGCGGAGGCACCCAAGAAGAAAGCAGCGGCGGCCAGTATAGCCGATTCACTCCCGAACGGGCTGCTCCTCGCGTACTCGCAGTTCGAAGTAGCCGATGGAAAGGCAACGGCGAAGCCGGGTCCCGCGCGTCTCGACATCCTCACGCGTGACGGCGGGGAGTGGAAGACGGAAACCGTGGAGGACGCTCAGAGCAACGTGTTCCACAAGGCCATGGTGCTCACGCCGCGCGGTCAACCGCCTGGCATTCTAACCTTAGGGGGCTCCGGCGCCTACCTGAAGCTTTGGCGGCGTGCGAAGGGACAACTGCACGCGAGCACGCTCTGGCACGCGGAGTTCGGCGGAAAGTTCAACCGCATGCGCGATGCGGAGATCGCGGACCTGTACGGTGACGGCACGCCAGCGATCGCGGTCGCAACGCATGACCAAGGCGTGGTTGCCGTGCTGCGGCAACGTGTGAACAAGTGGAAGGTCGAGCGGATCGACGAGAAGAAGGACACCTTCGTCCACGAGATCGAAATCGGCGACCTCGACAGGGATGGCGTGCTCGAAGTGTACGCGACGCCGAGCGAGCCCAACAAGCTAGACGCCGAGGCGCAGCGCGGCGCAGTGGTGCGGTACGTGCCGAAAAAGGGCCAAGGCCCAACCATCGTTGCCGACCTAGGGAAGCGGCACGCCAAGGAGATCTACGTCGGCGACGTCGATGGGGACGGGACCGATGAGCTCTACGTGGCGGTCGAGGCGCTCACGAGGGGGCGCGGCGCAGGCCTCGAGGTCGTGGAGCCAGTGGAGATTCGCCGCTATGACGCGGGGACTCCACCTGACGCCAAAGTGATCATCGCAACGATCCCGGATCGGCTCTGCCGTTTCCTGACGGTGGGCGATGTCGACGGCGACGGAAAGAAGGAAATGATCGTTGCCTCGTTCAGCAAAGGGCTGTGGCTTCTGCGTCCGGGCAAGGACCCGAAGTCCGAGTGGGGCGTCGAGAGCATCGACCGAGACTCGGGTGGGTTTGAGCACGCCGCGCTTCTGACGGACCTAGACGGCGACGGCACCGATGAGCTCTACGTGGCGGCCGATGCGCAGGGTGAGCTTCGTCGCTATGTGTGGGTGCGGGGGCGCGCCAAGCGCAAAGTAATCCTCAAGCGAGACATCCCCATGTCACGGATGACATGGAACATCATGCCCATCTCGGTGTCCGCACTCGCCCGCTAAGTTTCTCGGAGCCTCGGCATCATCTCCGCGAAGTTGCAAGGCCGATACCGAATGTCCAACTGGTAGCGAAGGATCCCGTCCCAGGCGTCCTTACAAGCACCCGTCGACCCAGGGAGCGCGAACAAATACGTCCCGCGCGCGACGCCTGCGCACGCGCGCGATTGAATCGTCGCGGTGCCAATGTGGTCATAGCTCAGCGTGCGGAAGAGCTCGCCGAAACCAGGGATCGATTTCTCCCATACCGCCTCGAACGCTTCTGGTGTGACGTCGCGGCCGGTGACGCCGGTACCGCCGGTCGCGAGGACAACCTCGACGTTGGGTTCGTTGACCCAACGGCGGAGCTGAACTTCGATACGTTTACGATCGTCCGGAATGATCACTTTGTCCATGACCTGGTGACCAGCCTTCTGCGCGCACTCGACGAGGTAGGCACCGGATTTGTCCGTTTCTTCGGTGCGGGTGTCGGAGACTGTCATCACGGCGATGCGCAGTCCCTTGAAAGGAATCGATTCGTCGAAGTGTGGTTCCCCCATGTTATCCCCCGATCTCCTTGCTCAACGCAGCGGCCAACTTCGCACCTTCTTCCCGGTCCAGCTTCGTGGACGCCCATTCCATCACGAGCCCGCGATCGACGCTAGGCTTGGGAATGATGTGAAAGTGAACATGGAAGACCGCTTGATGCGCCATCGGTCCATTGTTCTGGAGGATGTTGAGCTGCTCGATTCCCGTGACTGCTTTGATCGCGCGGCATAGCCGGGGAAGCACCCGTCCTATCGCAGCGGCAGTGTCGTCCGAGAGTTGATCGATCGTAGCGACTTCTTCCTTCGGTATCACCAGCGTGTGCCCGAAGCTCAGAGGACCGATGTCCAAGAACGCGAAAACGTGGTCATCCTCGTACACTTTATGACAAGGAATGTCCCCGCGGAGAATCTTGCTGAAGATGGTGTCCGCCATCGAGCGCAGCTTATACTGTCCCACTGCAGCCGACCAGAGCATCTGCGCTTTACCGGAGTACGCCTCCACCGTAGGCTCGCCGGATGAAGAGCCTGCTTTCCCTTCTCGTTTTCACGACGGTCTTCGGCTGCGGCAGCACCGATAGTAGTAGCGGCGGTACGGCTGGCGCCGGGGGAACCGGTGGCGCTGGCGGCGCTGGCGGCCAGGACTTCTCGCCGAACCCTCCCCTGATGATCGGCGGCGATGAGCGGCCTGCACAGGTCGACATACCGACCGACTACGATCCCACGGTCTCGCACCCGTTGCTGATGGTCCTTCACGGCTTCGGCGCCGATGGGCGCACGCAGACGGCCTACTTCCAGCTGTTTGACTTCGTCGACGAGAAGCAATTCGTGCTCCTTTTCCCCGACGGAACCTTGAACGCCAACGACAAGCGATTCTGGAACGCGACCCAAGCGTGTTGTGACCCGACCACTTCGGTGGACGACGTCGGTTACCTGAGCGGGCTCATCGAAGAGGCGAAGCAAACGTACAACATCGATGCGAAGCGCGTGTACCTCATGGGACACTCGAATGGCGGGTTCATGT
>CAZHPJ010000120.1:0-7732 GCA_964534585.1 uncultured Sandaracinaceae bacterium
GCCAGTGCCAGTGCCAGTGCCAGTGCCAGTGCCAGTGTCAGCGACAGTGTCAGTGCCAGCGCCAGCGCCAGCGCCAGTGCCAGCGCCAGTGCCAGCGGCAGTGTCAGCGGCAGCGTTGCACTAGGGCGAGCAGGATTCGGTCCGGTGCGTCGTCGAACCGCCCGTTCGACATCACCACGATGGTGTCACCTTGCCTGGCCTCCGCGGCGGCTGCCTCGATGACTTCCTCGACACTCTCACAGGCACGCGCATGCCCGCCGCGACTCCGGATCGCCGCTGCGATCAGCTCCGTGTCCAGCTTCTCCTCCGGCGCGATTTCGCTTCGCCTCACCGGTGCCAAGATACACACGTCTGCTGGCGCGAACGCATCGGGATACGCGTCCTGGTGCAGTCGCCTCGACGCCGTTGCGCTCCTCGGCTCGAAGACCGCGATCAGTCTTCCATCAACGTGCTCCCGGAAACCGGCAAGCGTCTCCTCCACTGCAGTGGGGTGGTGCGCGAAGTCGTCGTAGACGTGTACGCCGTTCGTGATCCCGACGAGCTCCTGGCGGCGTTTGATTCCACGGAAGCCCGGGAGAGCGGCGATCAATCTATCGAGCGGGGCGCCGGCCGCTTCGCTGGCCATCGCCAGGGCGGCGACCGTGTTGCGGGCGTTGTGACGGCCGACCAGCGGCAGCGTGGCGCGCCCGCACAAGGAGCCGCCGCCGAATAGATCCATGGTGCCTCCCGGTGCTCGCATTCCGAGCCACATGGGTTCGGTGTCGCCGCAGTCGTCGCCATCGAGAGCATAGAACCGCACCTTGCACTGGGCTGCCGATGCGAGCTCGCGCACCAAGGGGTTGCCCGCCCATGCGAACAGCCAACCGCCGCTTGGAATCAGCCCCACGAACTTCCGGAACGCAGCGGTATACGCCTCCGCATCTGGGAAGATGTCGACGTGATCGTACTCGATCGACGTCAGGATTGCCGCTGCGGGGCGGTAG
This sequence comes from uncultured Sandaracinaceae bacterium, assembly GCA_964534585.1. Taxonomy (GTDB): domain Bacteria; phylum Myxococcota_A; class Polyangia; order Polyangiales; family Houyiibacteriaceae; genus SG8-38. The sequence goes on from CAZHPJ010000120.1 coordinate 984, forward strand.
CTCCAAAACTTCGGCACCTTCTCGAAGAATGCGCTGTCGTACTCGTCCCCTTCGATCACGAACGGTGAGTCTTCAGCTCCGAGACGCGAGCTTCGTTCGAAGTTCAACGGAATCCCGCCGATGAAAAAGCCTGCGTCGATTCCGACTTGTCGCAACAGGTATGCGAGCAGCGTCGACGTCGTCGTCTTTCCGTGCGTGCCGGCTACCACCAAAGGTTCGCGGCACGACAGTACGTGCTCGGCAAGCGCGCTGGGCATCGACACGGTTCGAAGCCCGCGCGCCATCGCTTCCCGCGCTTCGGGATTGTCCTGACGGCAGACGTTCCCGACGACGACCAAGTCCGGGTTCGCATCGAGGTTCGAGCTCCGCCAACCCTCTAAGCACTCGATGTTGAGCCCTTCGAGGTAGGGGCCAACCGGTGGGTCGAACGCGGTGTCACTTCCGCTCACTCGATGCCCAGCCTCGACGAGCAGCGCAGCGAGCGCACTCATGCCCGTGCCGGCGATCCCGATCAGGTGAACGTGCACGCGCACTCCTGAACATGGGAATTGCTGAGCAAAATCGGGTTAGGTGTTGACAGAGTCACAGGTGAGCCCATTATGAAACCAAGGTGGCTGAAAAGACGAAAAAGCTCTCTGATCGCGCGCGCGAGGTGATGGACGCCTTGGTCGACGCTCTCGAGGGCTTGCTCAGCCCGCCTCCTGCTCTCGTTCCCGTGCGCATCAGGCAGCCCCGGCTACCGACGAAGCGCCGCCGCTAGCGTTTGCGCAGGTTTGCTTACTCTGCGGCAGCGACTTGTGCGACGGCTTTGACGTTGACGGGCACGCCGCTAAACGCTGCATTGCCGCTGAGCACATCGATGAGCTGATCGTCGGTGAGGTCGTTGACGCTCACGCCCGCGTGATTCGTCGCTATGCTCAGTTGTACACCGTCCCGCCCGTGCCCGAAGCCGTGAGGGAGGCTCGCCACGCCGGCCATCATGTCATCGGTGACCTCTGCGGGTGCGGTCACCTGCCCGACCCGTGAGCTCACCGTCACCATGTCCCCGGACTTCACGCCCAGGCGGTCCGCATCTTCCGGATTGATCATCACGGTGCACCGCGGCTTGCCTTTCATGAGGCGCTGGCTGTTGTGCATCCAGGAGTTGTTGCTTCGGAGGTGCCGCCGTCCGATCAGCAAGAGCTGCCCATCGGTTACTGCCGATCCCGCTCCGAAGAAACGGGCCCGCAGACGGACGAGGTCTTCGACGAAAACGTCGGGTGCCAAATCGACCCGCCCGTGCAGGTCGGGAAGCCGCTCGGGAAGCGTCGACTGCAACGGGCCGAGGTCGACGCCGTGCGGGTTCTTTCTGAGCTTGCCGAGCGACAGTCCGGTGCTAAGCGGGTTGAGCCGCTTGCCGTAGGGGCCGAGCCGCAGACCGAGGTCGAGCACTCGTTCCGGACCGGCCTTGTGCATCGCCAGCGCGATCAGGTATTGCTTGCTCAGCTTCCCGTGCCGACGCGCGGCAAGTCGGGCGGTCAGCTCGCTGAGGATCTGCCAGTCGTCGAGCTCGCCCTCTTTGGGCGCAAACAGGGGAGGCGAGTACTTGGCGACGTTGCGCACGGCGGTCAGGTAGAGCGCCAAGTCGTAGTGGCTCCGTTGAATTGGAGATACTGGAGGCAGGATCAGATCAGCGTGGCGGCTGGTCTCGTTGATGAAGAAATCGATCGACACCGCGAAATCGAGTGCGGCATATCCGCGATCGAGCTGACCCCCGTTGGGGGTAGACAACACCGGGTTCCCCGCGATCGTGATCATGGCGCGAATCTGGCCGTCGCCTGCTGTGAGCATCTCCTCGGCCATGACTGAGGCTGGGAGCTCGCCGCCGAACTCGGGAAACCCGCGGACCCGGCTTTGCCAACGCCCATACGAGCCTCGGCCGATGCCGAACGCGCCACCTGCTCCGAGCACGTCGAGCGCCGGCGATGAGAACATCGACCCGCCGGGCTCGTCGAGGTTGCCGGTCACCGCGTTGAGGACATTGATCAGCCACATGCTGAGGCCGCCGAACTCCTGCGTGCATGCACCCACACGGCCGTACAGCACGGCTTTCGGTGCCGCACGAAGCTCGCGCGCGAGCCGCCTAACTGTTTCGGCTGGCACGCCGGTGATTGCCTCGCTCTTCTCGGCTGGATAGGCCTTCGCAAGCTCGAGGATACGGTCGACGTTCTTTATGCTGCCGGAGAGCCTACCCAAGTTGATTCCCGCCGCGCACACTTCGTGAAGAAGGCCCAGCAAGAAGAGCGCATCGGTCCCTGGCTGAATGAAAACATGCTCGTCGGCCACGCGGGCTGTCTCGCATCGGCGTGGGTCGACGACGACGACCTTCCCGCCACGCTTCCCGATGCCCTCGAGACGCTTCTTGATACCTGGCGCGGCCATGATGCTGCCATTGGATGCAAGCGGGTTGGCGCCAAGCAGCATCATGAAGTCCGTTCGGTCGACATCGGGCACGGGAAACAGCAGTTGTTGCCCGAACATGAAGTACGAGGCCAGCATGAGCGGTAGCTGGTCACAGGAAGTGGCGGAGAAGCGGTTCTTCGAGCCCAAGGTCCGTAGGAACGGAGGCCCAAAGACCAGCGAGCCGAAGTTGTGAGCGTTCGGATTTCCCAGGTACACCCCGACCGCGTCCCGGCCGTGCTCTTCTTGAATCCGGTGTACGCGGCTCACTACTTCGTCGAACGCTTCGTCCCAGGAAATCGTCATCCAACGATCACCGATGCGGCGCACCGGTTGCTTCAGCCGATCGGGGTCATCGTACAGGTCCTTCAGCGCAGTGGCTTTCGGGCACACGTGCCCTCGGCTGAAAACGTCTTGCTGGTCGCCGCGTATCGATACGACTTCTTCGCCGTCGACCTCGACCTCTAAGCCGCACATCGCTTCACAGAGGTTGCAGGTTCGGTAGTGGGTACTGCTCTGGCCGCTCATCGAGCGAGCGTAGCCGAACTTGGGCCTTCAGCGTACCCCTCCCAGCGAGAGACGGTTTCAAGTCTTGTCGGCCGGCTCTTTCGTCGCTGCCACGAAGCGAAGCCGCAAATCATAGAGCACCTCGCTGATGAGGCGCTCCTCCTCGCCCGTGAGGTTCCCTCTGGTCTTCTCTTCGAGCAATGCGATGCAGTCGATCGATTGCTTGGCATGGGCCAGGTTGACGGTCGCCTCATCTTCAGCATCGGGCAGCTTGCCGAGGCACATCAACGCGGACGTGCTCAACGACAAGATGAAGGTGTTGAAGTCGATTGTCGGAGAGGCGCTGTCTTCCTCACTCATTGAAACTACTCCGTAGTCGAGTCGTCCGTCGAATCGCCCTGGTCGATTTCGACCCGGTCGCACCGGTCTTCGCGGTCGGCCAGGTCCGCCAAATGTTGCTCGTACTGTGCCTTGGAAATCAAGCCCTTCGAGATGTTGCGTTCCACGATGCGCTTGTCGACTAGTTTATCTCCCAAAGTTGCCATGCGGCGGAGTGTAGATTCGCCTTACGGGCTGTCAACTCACACGAGTTCCGGCCCCGTTAGGGGTCGTTGGTGGGATCTTGCCCATGCATGAACCGCGCGGCGTACGGGAAGGAGCTGCCCCGCCGCGCCAGGGAGGCGAGCGCCAGGGCGTCCACGCGAGCGAGCTGCTCCGGCGTGTACAGCTCGGTGGCCCCGCCCGACACACCCCGTCGAATCATGTCCGGCATGTAGGTCGGCTGTGTGAACGGAAACGGCACCGGCGCGAACTTGTCCTTGTGCGCCTTCATCCAGGCCAGCTCGCTGCGCTCGATGACCTCGGCGCGCTCGTCGCTGCTCAGGGTCACCGACAGGTGGGCCGCGATGCGATCGACCGCACCTTGAAGGTCCCGTTTCATGTCGGCGAAAAAGAGCACCAGTATCTCGGGTGCGTCGCGCAGCCCCCACCAGCTGAGGGCGTGGTCCATCCAGGCCTCCACGCCAGCCTTTCGGCTGGTTAGGAACAGGTCCAGCCAGTCGGCCGGGTCGAGGGTATCGGCCACCCCCAGCAGCGGCGCCAGGAAGTGGTAGCTGGAGACCAGGACCTCCTTGGGATCCCGTAGTACGACGACGTACCGGGCCGCATCGGAGCGAGGGACATAGGCCTCGTCCAGGTGGGTCTTGATCACTCGCAGACCAGTCGGGCTGTCCCGCCAACTCACCGGGTCGTCGAGGCCGATCGGGCTCCCGTCGATGTTGTCCGGCCACGGCACCAGATCGTGGATATGGTCGAACTCGGCCGCTCCGCGGTGCGCGAGTTGCTGGCAGATCTGCATCGCCCAGTTGGTGCCGGACTTCATGTAGGTCGCGACGACCACGTCCCGCTCCGTGGGCGCGTAGCCCGCAAAAGCCGCCCGCATTTTGCGCTCTGACCTGAGCGAGGCGCTCGCCACCTCGATGATCTTGCGACTCAAGCCGAGGCGCTTGGCGGCCCTATGCACGAAGCGGAGAGGGGTGTAGCGGTTGGGAGTCTGCACGGCTAGCTTCGAGTCTTCTCCAATATAACGCGCGGGGGCTAGGTACTTCAAAAGCCCTTTTTCGCCCCCGGGCAAGCCAACCTGACGCCGACCCGGAGACATCGGACGCGATTTGCGCTACGTAGCCATTCCCGGGGTGATTCCCACCCTCGCTACCACAGCGGCTGCGAGCTACCGGGGCTACCGACAATCTCGAGCAGGAACGAATATAAAATGGCTGAAGGTACAATCAAGCGTCTCACGGACCGGGGCTTCGGGTTCATCGAAACCTCTCCCGGCAATGACATCTTTTTCCACATGTCGAACGTGGAAGGCGTGCGCTTCGAGGACTTGCGCGAGGGACAGCGCGTCTCATTCGACGAAGGCCAAGGTCCCAAGGGGCCACGCGCAGAGAACGTCCGCGTTCTTTGAGCTCTCTCCGCGCGCATCGGCGCTCCATGTTTGCGGATTGCCAAGACACACAAGTTTGACACTCCTGCGGTGACCTCCGATCCTGGGATCGTGCTTAGCGCCGTCCCTCCATCGACCGATCAGCTCCGCGAGCTCGAGATCTTGATTCGCGCGCACCACCCGCTCCTGTTGGTCGATACCGTCGAGGAGGAGCGGGTGCACGCTCTGCTCCAGCACGCGGCCGAGCGTACGGGGCTGCCGCTCTTTTCCTGGACGCAGGTCGATGGACTCCGCCGCGAGCTGCCTGACTTGGGGCACACACCCGACAGCGGACCTCCCCAAAAGGCACTGGCATTCATCGATCGATCCAATCTCGAGGCGATTTTCCACCTGCGAGGGCTCGGTCCCTATCTCCACGAGCCCGCGGTCATCGCGCAAATCAAGAACATCCACAAGAAGTACTTTGGGCACCGCGGCGCCATCGTAGTTTCCGGTCAGGGCATCGAGATGTCGCCCGCCATCGAGCACTTGTTCACGCCGATCAACCTGCATGCGCCGTCGCCGCAGGCGTATCACTCGTTCGTCCAAGCGGTGTTGCGTGACCTGGCCAAGCGGCTTCCCGTCAAAGTCGAGCTATCGAGCGCCGACGTGTCCCAGCTGCTTGCCGCGCTGCACGGCCTGACCTTTTTCGAGGTGCGAAAGATCATCACCCAATCCGTCGTCGAGGACGGCGTGCTGGCCCGCGAGGACCTCGTTCGGGTGCTCGAGGCCAAGCGTCAGATCGTCGAACGCTCAGGCGTGCTCGAGTATTTCCCCCACGATCACGCGATGGGCGACGTAGCTGGCCTCGACGAGCTCAAGGCGTGGCTTCGGAAGAGGCAGGCGGCCTTCGAAGATCCCGAAAGAGCCAAGGAGTACGGGTTGTCTCCCCCCAAGGGGCTGCTCCTGATCGGCGTGCAGGGCTGCGGGAAGAGTCTGTGCGCGAAGGCAGTTGCCGCGGAGTGGAAGCTTCCGTTGATCCGCCTCGACCCATCGAACCTGTACAACCGGTACGTCGGCGAGAGTGAGAAGAACCTCAAACGCGCGATCAAGCTTGCTGAGGCGATGGCGCCGGTGGTCCTGTGGATGGACGAGATCGAGAAGGCCCTCTCGCAGGAAGACGCCGAGGGCGGACCTGCGCAACGGATCTTCGGCACTTTTCTCGCCTGGCTTCAGGACAAGAAGGAAAGCGTCTTCGTCATCGCGACGGCGAACGACATCTCGAAGCTGCCCCCCGAGCTGATGCGCAAGGGCCGCTTCGATGAAATCTTCTTCGTCGACCTTCCTCGGGAAGAAGCGCGCAAACGCATCCTGGAGATTCACCTCGGGCGCCGGAAGCGTGACCCTGCGAAGTTCGACCTCCTCCGACTCGTCGACCTCACGGACGGTTTCAGTGGCGCCGAGATCGAGCAAGCCGTCGTGTCGGCGCTCTATACGGCGTTCTCCCGTCAGGAGGAGCTCACGACTGAGGCGATTGCCGAGGAGATCGAGCTGACCAGGCCGCTGTCGGTGACGATGGCAGAGCGCATCGACGCGTTACGCGATTGGGCCAAGGATCGTGCGGTTTTCGCGGGTTGAGCGAAGTGGGATGGCGCGGGCAGGGCGCATGCTCTAGCGTTTGTCGCCTTGGCTTGAGAGGTTCTAGATGCGTCGACGATTCATTCTTGGTTGTGCGTTGCTCGCAGCGGCCCTTGCCGGTTGTGGCAGCGGCACGGGTGGCAGTGGCGGTTCGGGGACTCGCACTCTCGTCGTAGAGACAGGCTCGGGTTCCGTAGCGGGATTCGAGGACGACGGTGTTTTCTCATACCGCGGCATT
>CAZHPJ010000121.1:0-1838 GCA_964534585.1 uncultured Sandaracinaceae bacterium
GCATCGTCGACGACTCGCCCTGGGCGGATCTCGGAACGGTGTCGGACTACCACAGGGTAAACCTAGAGCTTGCCTTAGGTTCGTTGGCCTGGCCCGGGGTCAAGCCACACGATGGATGCATCCTGTCGGGCTCGCTCGAACCCTCCCGCAACATCCGGCGAAGCGTCATTGGCGCCAACGTGGAAATCGGAGAGGGCGTCACGCTGGACCGGTGCGTCGTCTGGCCGGACACGGCGGTGGCCTGCTCCGCAACGAACGCAGTCATCACGCCGGAACACCGAATCGAAGTCAGCTGAGCCCCATCACTTTGGTGAGCACCACGGTGATGTTGTCGGGCCCGCCGGCTTCGTTCGCGGTCTCGATCAACTTGTCGGCCGCGGTCTGAAGGTCTTGATGGGACCCGACGATGCGTTGGATCTCGGCGTCGGACACTGGGCCGCACAAACCGTCGCTACAGAGCACGTAGATATCGCCGATTTCGGGCCGGTCGAGCACGGTGTCGACCTTGACGGTGGACTTCATGCCCAGCGCTCGAACGATGACATTCTTGAGCGGGAAATTTTCGATCTCATCTTCGGAGAGCCGCTTCATCTTGATGTAGTCGTTGAGGAGCGAGTGGTCGCTCGTGAGCTGCTCCATCTTGCCCTCGCGGACGCGGTACACGCGGCTGTCCCCGACGTGAGCGATCAAGACGCCGTCTTCGACGACGAGGATGCCGACCACCGTGGTGCCCATGCTGTGCATCTGCGGATCTTTTTGAGCCGCTTCATAGATACGGAGGTTCGCAAGCTTGATGCCGGTGATCAGCCGGTTCTCTTCGTACCCCCGCGCCTTGTCCATCTTGTACGGCCAAGTCGCTTCGGGATCGCCGCTCGTCGCCCGGAAGAACTCACGCAGAGTGTCGATGGCCATGCCGCTCGCAACCTCGCCGGAGGCATGTCCGCCCATGCCGTCGGCCACCACGTAGAGGTTGTCCTCCTCGGCCAGCATGAAGCTGTCCTCATTGTGGGTGCGCTTCATCCCCACATGCGTGTCCCCGATGGCCAAGACCCGAGCTCGTGACATGTTCCCCTTCGAATCTCCCTGGAATACGAGACTAGCGACCTGGCGACGGCCAAGTCAACGAAACCGGCCTATACTCGCCCCAACGTGTCGGCCGATCCGGAAAATGAGCTTGCGGCGATCGTCTCGAGCGCTCGAGAGCTCCTCCGTTGGGAGAAAGCGCTCGGCGGCACGGGATTTCCTGCGCCCAAGGCCAACCCGCCGCTTGATGCGCCCCTAGCCGGATCCGCAGCTCCCGGCAGCGACCCGGACACCCACAGTCGCTTGCAGGTGCTGTCCGATGACGCTGCCGAGTGTGCGCGCTGCGAGCTGCACAGGGGGCGAACCAAAAGTGTTTTCGCCCGGGGTACCCCGGATACCGATCTGGTCTTCGTAGGCGAAGGCCCGGGGTTTCACGAGGACCAGCAAGGCTTGCCATTCGTCGGACGCGCGGGCCAACTGCTCGACCGCATGATCGCCGCAATGGGCTACGACCGCGACGGCGTCTACATCTGCAACGTGGTGAAATGTCGCCCTCCCGACAACCGTACACCGCTCCCGACCGAAGCCGCGACATGCGCACGCTTTTTGGTTCCGCAGATCGAGCTGGTGCAACCGAAAGCAATCGTCGCGCTCGGCCGCTGCGCAGCGGAGAACCTTAGCTGCGTACCTCCGGCAGGAAGGTGGCGAGGAATCTGGGGCGAATGGCGAGGCCTCCCCGTCATGCCGACCTATCATCCAGCATTCTTGCTACGCAGCCCACAATTCAAGAAACCAGTGTGGGAGGACTTGCAGGA
>CAZHPJ010000121.1:1938-7703 GCA_964534585.1 uncultured Sandaracinaceae bacterium
GAGGCCCGAGTGCTAGCGCCTATGAACGAATTGCGTGAAATTACGCCTCTGGTTGGGGGGTAGGCCCCTGTGCTGTCTATCCTGAGAACAGTAACGTGGCACACCGCACGGAAGCTGATGTGGATAGGCTCGAGCTTTGCCTTCGCGAGGGGATCGCGGGGAACGAGTACGCCGACCCTCGCGAGGAGCTCGGGTTCCCCACTGACGCGGAAGACCGCGAAGTCGCGCGGGCTTTGGTGCGCCAGATCGCCGAGGGCGACCTCGAACGGATCGGAACGCAAAGCGTCCACCCCGAGGCGGCTCGGCATCCGTCGCTGCGGCCGCCCACCGAGGTGCCCGCGGACCCCTCGTTTCTTGGGCGCCTCAGCACGAGCGGCGAGGAGGGGCTCTCGGTCGAGCAAATCGACGACATATCCACGGTCCTTGCGGTGCTTCGTGCGGGCTCTCGGAGGCAGCGGCGCGCGGCGCTGGCTCGGCTTCGCGAGCAGCTACATGACCGCCGCCTGCTCCAGACCGATGCCGTCCGCAAGGCGATTCAAACCATCATCGCAGTACGGGACGTCGAGCTTGGCCACGAGCTGGCACAGACACGCGCCGAGCTGCCGGGCACGCAGGGACGCCAAGCGCGTCACGAGCACGACCAGTGGAAACGCCTGGTGCAAAGCGTGACAGCCGCGATTCGTGCGTTTTGGGACGGGCAGTCGAGCGTCGAGCCCATCCACGTCTTGCCTGGAGACCAGCGGGCCCTGCTGCTGCTGCGCATGTCTGAGCTCCCAGACGTCGTTGTCCATCACATCAACGCAATCATCGAAGGCAGCGACGGTTGCGTGCCATTAGAATCTCGCATTGGGCTCATTGCATCACTCCGCTACTCCACCGATCCCCGCCTGGTACCTGCACTGACCGCAATAGTCGAAGCGGAACGTGGAGAACTCGTCGCCCGCGCGGCCCGCGTCCTCGGAGGCATCGACGACGCTCGGGTCCAACCTGCGCTCGCCGAGCGCTTCGAACGCAGCTTCGTCAACGAGGAACGCATTGCGCTCGCAGGCGCGCTCGGGATGCACGGTGACTGCCGGGGTCTCACCGAGGTGCGGAGCTCCCTCGAAGAGGATCACCCCCGGCTGCTACTACAGTCGCTCGAAGCGATGGAGAGCCTCGGCTCTCCGGAACACGCGGTTCTCATCGCCAAGTTCCTCGATCACGCCGACGTGAGTATCTCGATGCAAGCTGTGCGCACCACGGCGCGTATCGGCGACGGCCGTGTGCTCGACGAGCTGACCGAGAGACACAACACCACTTCGGTGCCCGCCCTTCGAGCGGCCATCGAGGACGCACTTTCCGCGATCGCGGCACGGATGGAGCTGCGCGGCGAGGAGGCCGTGACGATCGACTGGTCTGAAGTCGGCAACAAGCCAGTGCCGCAAAGGGGGGCGCGCGACAGCCTGCCCGCCATCATCCTCGGCTGGCGCGACTACTTCACGGGCCGGCTGTGGTTCTTGCTCGGACGAATGACCTGGGCCATCGCTCGCTTCGAATCCGCGGCGGCTCGCCGCAACGGCTGGGCGGTTCCGCTGATTGGTATCGGGATGGCGTTCGCGCGCCACGAGCAGTACGCACTAGCGCTTCCTGCGTTCCGACGCGCAATCGAGGTGGACCGGCAGAGGATCGAACGCAATCCCATCCTAGTGCGCGCGATGGCGAAGTCGTTCTTGCGTCGCGCCGAGCAAATCGAACGTGAAGGTCGTGACGACGTGGCCCGTGGGTTGGTTGGAGAGGTGTTGACGCTGGACCTTAGGCGTGCGCCTGGCACCGTCCGCTTCGAGCTCAAGAGGAAGCACGATGTCCTGATGCGAGAGGTGAGGGACGATGTCCACTCGGCTGCGTGACGTCGTGGTTCAGCACCTGCGCTCCCTCGGAGCAACGACGGGAAAGGGCGCGGTCCGGCGGCTCACGATGGACATCGAGGTCGAAGGCTGCATCGAGATGGTCACGCTAGGCCTTCGCGACGACGAGCTCCAGTGCGTATCGAGCGACGGGCGGAGCGACGGTCCGCACGTCTTGGCTGCGCTGAGATTCATAGCGGGGATGGAGCAGCGCGATGAATCCTCTCCGCCCAGTCCGGTAGCATCGGCCGCCGGCCAGCCGGGCGAACAGGGTGCGTCGAACGAGCTCGCCGAAGCGCTCGACGACCTGCTCACCGCTATCACGCGGGTGGGGGTGGACAAGGCACAGTACGCACCATCGGTCGACGCTGCGCTCGAACGGGTGATCGGCATGGCGCCGCAGCCGACGCCTTCGGGGATTGGCCGTTTCATTGGGCGCCTCCAGCAAGAGATTCGCTTCGGAGAGTGCCGGCGCGTGGCACGAATCCTCGAGGGTGCCTCGCAACTCGCCGAAGCGCTACGAGTGGAAGCTCCCACGCCGCAGGTCGAGCAACTGCTCGGGGCATGGCTAGGGGCACGGCCTGGATCGACACCCAAGGTCGAGCAGCTCTACGACCGCACGATGATCGAAGTGGGTCGGGAGTGGTTGTCGGGCACCGAGCGCGCCAGCGTCGAGCGCCGCTACCTGATCGACATCGCGTCGGGCAGCATCTTCCGCGAGGACCGCCCTCGGCACGCCAGCGCTTCGCTCGGCCCCTGCCCCCGGCAGCTTCACGTCGGCCTAGCCGAAGTCGAGCCGGGGCCCGCTCCGCGGCGGATCCACGTGCTGCAATACGAGGTCCAACCCGATGTGCCCAACGAGAGCTGGGAAAGTCTCCAACAAGTGGCGAGTCGGAGCTTCGCAGAGGTCTCCGATGGGTACCGGCGATCGGTGCAGGCGCATCCGTCCCTGTCCGAGCCATTCGCGCTCATCGCGCCGTATCGCATCGAGCGCGGCGGCATCTTCAAGGCCTTCGACGCAGACGGCCACCAACTGGTCCTCAATCGATCGGAGCGCCGTGGGGCCGTGCTCGCCTTCTACGACCTGCTTGCTGATGGCTGGGAGCCGTCCTGGCTTGCCGGCCGCCTGACCGACACCGGCAATACGGTCTGTTTGACCCCCTTTGCCTTGGGGACCCTCGACCGCGCTTACACACGTCTCTGATTTCTCCTACTCAGGTTGGATTGGGAAGGAGAGCAGAAGCACGCTTGGGGGCGTGCTCATCTGGAGGGGATGGCCCAGAATGCGTCCCATGCGCGACGCTCTGATGCCCACACCCACGGTCGACTCCGACCACCCGGCAGTCATCTCCTTCGCGCAGACCTGCGCGGGAGAAGCCCAGGATGCACGCGAGCGGGCGGTCAAGCTCTACTACGCCGTACGCGACGGCATTCGCTACGATCCGTACTCCCTGGTCGTGACCGTAGCCGGCCTCAGGGCGAGCACCACGATCGAAGTCGGCTACGGCTGGTGCGTGCCCAAAGCAGTTCTGCTGGCGGCCTGCTGCCGGGCGCTTGGAATCCCCGCGCGCCTCGGCTTTGCCGACGTTCGCAACCACCTCTCTACGGAGCGCCTGCGCAAGGTCATGAAAACCGACGTGTTCTATTGGCACGGGTACACCGCGATTGAGCTGGGTGGCAAATGGGTCAAAGCCACGCCTGCATTCAACATCGAGCTCTGCGAGAAGTTCCGTATCCAACCGCTAGAGTTCGATGGCACCGCAGATTCGATTTACCACCCCTTCGATCTCGAAGGCCGCAGACACATGGAGTACCTACGGTTTCACGACGAGTGCGACGACGTGCCGATCGACGAAATCAGGGCGGCATTCGTGAAACATTACTCGGGCACGATGAATGACGCGCCCAGCGGCGATTTCGATCGCGAGGTCGAAGAAGAGACACGCGACAGGGTGAGCTAAGCACCCCGGCGCTCGCCGCCGAGGTCGACATGTACCGGCGCGTGGTCTGGCCCGAGGTGCACGACGGCATCCGCGCGCCCAGGCATCTCCTCGAACATGAACCGCGTGAGGCGCTCGAAGTGCATCACGAAGCGGCGCACCCCGGACGGTGTCAGGACCTCGGGGCCACCGCCGGCCGTGCGCAGCCGAGCCTCCTGCTCTTCGCGCCAGGCGTAGACCCGCTCGAAGTCAGGAGGGCGTAACATGGCCAGAAGGTCCACCTCCGCAAACAACGCTTGATAGTGCCCGCCAAGCTCGCGGTTCACGTACCAACGCCAATCGCCGGTCGGATCTTCCAAGCGCTCCAATCCGTTGATCGGCGCCTCGAGCTCCTCGGCCCGTTGCGGCCGCGCGCACACACACCAGCCCTCGAAAATCACCACGTCACATCGGCCCTCCCAAGGCGTCCACTCGGCAGCAGGACAGCGCTCGTCCTTCGCCTTGTCGAATCGGGGCAAGGCCACGGGCCTGCCTTCACGCAAACAACGAATGACCCGTATCCCCAAATCGACGTCGTGCGTGCCAGGCACGCCGCGCGTCGCGAGCAACGGATGAATCGCCTGCGCGCGTTGGAGACGCTCGGCTCCGGTCAGATAGATGTCGTCGAGCGAAAGGATCGCCACGCGCAACCCGTGGATACGCCAGAGCAGCAGCCGCAACAGCCGAGCCAACGTCGACTTCCCCGTGCCCTGCGCGCCATTGAGCCCGAGCACCAGCATTCTGTCCTCGACGTGTTCCGCGACCCAAGCCGTCATCGGAACGTAGAAATCAGCAATCAGCGCATCGGAGGGCCGCGCGATGCCTTCGCTAGCACACCAAGCCTCGACATCAGTGCGAACATCTGGAAGGTCGTCACGAAGACTGCCACCGAAGGACCGCGGCCAGAGCATGGGGGAATCATATCGCACCCGTGGGTGAGGTTGGTACCTCGGGCCTACTCGGGCCTAGAGGAGTCGATCCTGCTGGCATCGACTACGTGGCTGACGTAGATGTACGGGCGATGCCCGCCCCCAAGGTCCGAATTCTAGTCGCCAAGCCCGGGCTCGATGGCCACGACCGCGGCGCCAAAGTCGTGGCTCGCGCGCTGCGCGATGCGGGCTTTGAGGTCGTCTACACAGGGCTCCATCAAACGCCGGACATGATCGCTGTGGCGGCCATTCAGGAAGATGTCGACGCGGTGGGCCTCTCGGTCATGTCGGGCGCACACAACACTCTGTTTCCTGCAGTCATCGACGCGCTTTCGGCACGCGGTGCTGATGACATCATCGTATTCGGTGGCGGCATCGTCCCCGAGGCGGACGCCGAATCGCTCCTCGCCAGAGGTATCGGCGCCATCTTCACGCCAGGCGCACAGCTCGAAGAGATCGTCGACTGGATTCACAGCAACGTGAAGCCGAGGTCTCTCGAGACATGAAGCCGGCTCCTCAGCGCACGATTGGCGGCAGACCGTGCCCCGGCACGACGAGTGTCTTACGGTAAGCATCGTAGTCGAAGAGATCGCTGTGCTGATCGTTGTGGCACACGACGCACACCGACTCGGGCGTGTCGCGCGGGATGCCAACTTCGTCAGGGTTTTTGGCATGCGCGGCGCCGGGCCCGTGGCAGCTCTCGCACCCGACGTTGACCAAGGCGCCCTTCAAATTGTGGGTCACGGTAGAGCCGCCTGGCTGGTCGTAGCCGGTGACGTGGCAAGCCACACAATCTAGGTTGTATTCCTTGTTGCGCTGCTGAAGCGTGAGGTACGCGACTCCGTGCGAGTGATTGCGCCACCACGCGTAAGCTTCCTGATGACAAGCGCCACAGGCTGCAGAGCCCACGTACCCGATGTCGTCAGGTCCGAGGGGCGGCGGTTTGAGATTGGCAAACGCAACCCGGTTGGCTT
>CAZHPJ010000122.1:0-7685 GCA_964534585.1 uncultured Sandaracinaceae bacterium
GATGATGTTGATGTCGGCACGCCGTCCGGGTGCGAGGAGCCCGCGGTCGCTCAAGCCTAGGAACCGGGCTGTGTCGTGGGCCTGCATTTGAATGATGCGCTCGAGCGGGATCCGGCCGCGCTCCCGGTCCCGGGCCCAGTGAGTCATCAGGAATGTCGTGAAGCTAGCATCGCAGACGGTGCCGACGTGGGCGCCGCCGTCGCTCAAGCCGGGAAGGGCGAGCGGGTGCGTGAGCATTTCGTGCACCACGTCGAGGTTCATCCCCGCGTAGTTGTAGACGGGGAAGTAGAGGAGGGCTTCGCCATCCTGTTCGAGCATCGCGTCGTAGATCAAGCCCAGCACGAGCTCGCCTCGGCTCGTTGCGGACGCGCCAAAGCTCTCTGCCGGGGAAGGTTCGTAGTTGGGCTTCTCCCCCAAGCGAAATAGCCGCATCGCAACCATATCGAGGTTGGATAGGAAGAAGTCGGCAAGCGGAGGGAGCATGCTGCCGTCGCCCGCGACCGGATCGCTCTGCTCTTGAATCATGCGCGCCCGGAGCTCGGGATCGCGCATGGCTTGCACGCGCTCGGCGAGCGACAAATGGCTGATCGCCTTGTAGCTCGGGAAGCCCATGAACGGATGGAAAGTCGCCTGAAGGCCCAGCATGACGCCGATCCCGCGTGCGCCGACCTGGCAACGAACGTCGAAGCCCTTCTCCTTGGCCTGCGAAGCGCGGTCGAGAATCCACCTCCATTGCTCGGGGCTGTGATCGCGCTGCATCGTCGAGACGCTCATCGGCCGGCCGCCCGCCGCGCCAAGCATCTGCTCGAGGACACCCCACTCGGCATCGAAGTGATCGTCGCCGTGCAGGATGTTGAAGTCACTCACCGCTTGCAGCACGCCGTAGTTCAAACCTACGAAAGCCTCAGCGATCCCTGCCAGCTCCTCCCCCGCCGCTTCGGAAGCGGGAGTCCAATCGCCTACGGCACTCCGGTGGTTGTCGCTTCGGCCGGTGCTGAATCCGATCGCCCCCGCTTCGAGAGCCGCGCGCAGCAGTCGTCGCATCTCCGCGATGTCTTCCGGGGTCGCAGCCTCGTCGTGGACGGCGCGCTCACCCATCACATACACGCGAAGCGCATCGTGAGGAACGTGTGCCAGGAAGTCGATCGTGTGCGGCATCCGGTCGAGGACGTCCATGTAGTCCGGGAAGCTTTCCCAGCCCCAGCTGATCCCCTCCGCGAGGGCAGCGCCGGGGATATCTTCGACGCCTTCCATCAGCTCGATCAGCTTGGCGTGGTCTGTCGGCCGAACCGGTGCGAAGCCGACCCCGCAGCTGCCCATCGCGCAGGTCGTTACACCATGAATCGATGACGGAGCCAGCTCCTCGTCCCAGCTGACCTGCCCGTCGTAATGCGTATGGATGTCGACGAAGCCGGGAGCCACGATGGCGCCGTTCGCGTCCATCGTTTCCACGCCGCTTTCCTCGCACTTGCCGACGGCGACAATCTTACCGTCCTTGATGCCGACGTCGCCGGTGTAGCGGTCCTTGCCCGTTCCGTCTACGAGCGTCCCGCCTACGATTTTCAGGTCATACATGCATGTTCTCTCAGCTCAGAGCAGCTGCGCACTATATCTCACGCTCAGCGAGATTGCAGCCGCGATGAGGAGCACTAAAACCCCCATCTTAAAGCTGCGTTCGTCGACCTTGTGGTGCACCCATTCACCGAGGAGGACGCCAAACGGGATGGCCGGGACGAGCAGCAGGACGTCGAGGACGGCTTTCCGGTTGTAGTCTCCGGCCATCACGAAGCGCGAGACCAGGATGCTGTTGAGGACGATCCAAACCATGCTGAGCGTGCTACGGAACGCCTTTTTCGTCAGCGGCTCGCGTCCAATCGCGTACACGAGCATTGGTCCGCCCGAGGCGTAGATGCCGTGAATGACGCCTGCTCCCAACAGCGCCGCCACCGAAGCGGGTCTCGAGATCGGTTTGTGGAGGGTAGTGCTCGCGAAGCGAAGCCCGTGCAGATCCCGGGACGCCAGTGCGAGCACGATCAACCCGAAGGCCAGCCCCAGCCATGGACCTCCCACACGGGTGAGGAGGTAGAATGCGAAGCCCATGCCGAGGCCCATCAACGGGAGCACCCGTTTGAGGAGCAAGCTCCATTGGATGCCATCGCCATGGCGGATCACGATGTAGCCCGTCTGAAGAAACGAGATCGGCACCACGAGGCGAATGACCTCCTCGAGACCGATCAGCTGGGCTCCGAAAGTCACGCAGATCAGCATGCTTCCGAACCCTGTCGCCGTTTGTACCGCGTACGCGGCGACGACGATCAGAGCGAAGACGAGGAATACGGGCTCGATCGTCACGTGGGGCTCCGGTGCTGAGGGTCCTACAGGGTTTCCCTGCATTCGTACAGGTTGGTGTTTCGTGCGTGTTTGTGGCACCCATACGCTCATGGACCTGACGTTCACAGAGGAAGAGGAAGCGTTTCGACACGAGGTTCGCGCGTGGATTCAGGAAGCGATGCCCGAGAAGATGCGTCTCAAGGCAGAGGGAGCGGGAGGCTTTACCCCCGAGGACTCCGCTGAATGGCACAAGATTCTCTATGCCAAGGGATGGGTAGCGCCCCACTGGCCGAAGGAAGTCGGCGGTACGGGTTGGGACGCCGCGAGGCGTTTCATCTTCAACGAGGAGACGGAGCTTGCCGGTGCGCCGCAACTTTCCGTGTTTGGTCTGTCGATGGTTGGTCCGCTGATCATCAGCTTCGGCACAGATGCGCAGAAAAAACGATTCCTTCCGAAAATACTCAGCGCTGAAGAGATTTGGTGTCAGGGCTATTCGGAGCCGGGCTCGGGCAGCGATCTTGCGTCGTTGCGGACGACCGCCGAGGACGCGGGCGACCACTTCATCGTCAACGGACAGAAGACATGGACCTCGTACGCGCAGTACTCCGATTGGGTCTTCTGCCTCGTGCGGACCGACTCGTCAGTTAGGCAGCAGGCAGGGATCACCTTTCTACTGATCGACCTCAAGAGCCCGGGCGTCGAGGTGAAGCCCATGTTGACGCTCGGTCATACCCCGGCCTTCTGCGACACGTTTTTCGACAACGTGAAGGTTCCAAAAGAGAACGTGGTCGGCAACGTCAATCAGGGCTGGACGATGGCCAAGGCGCTGCTCGGCCATGAGCGGACGCTGCTGGCGATGATTGGGCCTTCGCGAAGCGTTTTGCGGAAGCTGAAGCGCATTGCCGCCACCAAGACCGTCAATGGGCGCCCGATGCTGGAAGACCCGGTTTGGCGTGCCAAGATCGCGCGGCTCGAGATGCGGTTCCGCGCTCACCTCATGGTGAGCTACCGCGCGCTTGCCGACCAGCA
The DNA here is from genome assembly GCA_964534585.1 of uncultured Sandaracinaceae bacterium. GTDB lineage: Bacteria > Myxococcota_A > Polyangia > Polyangiales > Houyiibacteriaceae > SG8-38. The sequence continues at coordinate 3,361 of CAZHPJ010000122.1, forward strand.
GAAGGGCAAGATGCCAGGGCCCGAGTCGTCGATCTTGAAGCTCGTTGGAACCGAGTTGATTCAGGCGCTTACCGAGCTTGCAATGGAGGTCATGGGTGAGAGCTCCCTCACTTGGTACAACGAGGGCCTTTGCCCACCCGTCGAGGAATCGATCGGGCCCTACTTCTGCTACGAACGAGCCGCGACGATCTACGGCGGTTCCAACGAAATTCAACGCAATGTCATCGCGAAGATGATTCTCCAGCTACCAAGTCGTTGAACGGCGTCACCGGTGAAAGCGATTGTGGCGGTCGCGCCCTGGCCGCTATAGATTTCTGCCATGGCCGACATCGATTGGAAAGACCTCGAGGCGATCAAGCGTCTCAAGTACCGATACCAGCGCTGCCTCGATACCAAGTTATGGGACGAGCTCCGCGAGTGCTTCACCGAGGACGCCAAGGCTGCCTACAGCAGCGGCAAGTTCTCGTTCGATGGCCGTGATGCGATTCTGAAGTTTCTCCGGGGCGCCATGGGGGCGGACAGCTTCCACTCGAGCCACGTCGTCAGCCAGCCGGAGATCGACTTAGTCGATGAGCGAAACGCGACGGGGCGTTGGTGTCTTCAGGACTATGTGATCGACACGAGCTTCGACATGGTCATTCGCGGTGCGGCGTTTTACGAAGATGAGTACCGCAAGGGCGACGATGGCGTTTGGCGGATTGCCAAGACGGGGTACCGGCGCACCTACGAAGAAATGTTTCCGCGAAAATCGATCGAAGGGATGACTCTGACGGAGAGCCGCTGGCAGCAGAAGGGCGATTCACGGAGTTGAGCTCAGGTGTTGCCGGGGCAGTCGCGCGACATTCGTCCGGCGCATGCGTCGAGGGGTGAGAAGCACCCTGCCTCTCCGGTGCAGGTCACGCATTGAGGCGAGCATGAGTCGGCCGCGCACTCGTTCGAGCAGCTCCGGCTGCACCAGGCGAACTGTCCGTAGCAGTTCGCGCAGCTCGAGGACAGGCCTACAACCGCTTGTTCGACGCAGTCGTTCACGCATGTCGTGAAGGCGGCCTGATCGAGGGTCGAGCTAGGGCCCCTGCCGCATCGTCAGCGGCAGAGATCAGTCGTGGACGGTGACCTTGACCATCTGCACCGGAGTCGCAGGCCGGTCGCCGGCGCCAGTCGGAGTTGCCTCAATCTTCTCGATCACATCCGTTCCGCTAACCACTTTGCCGAAGACCGGGTGCTTGGACGCTCCTGGCGTGAACCAGTCCAGGTATTGGTTGTGCACCGTGTTGATGAAGAACTGGCAGCCGCCGCTGTTGGGTTGACCGGTGTTGGCCATCGCCAGAGTGCCAGGTTCGTTGGAGAGCTTGGCGTTGGCCGGGTGCTCGTCTTGGATGGTGCCGTTCGGGCTCTCGCCGGTGCCGGCGCGCGAGCTGTTGGGGTCCCGGCTGTGCGGGCATCCAAACTGAATCATGAATCCGTTGATGACTCGATGAAAGTGAAGACCATCATAGAAGCCGCTCTTGGCGAGCTCGACGAAATTGCCTGCGGTCGTCGGCATGAGGTCGGTGAACAGCTCGATTTCTACGTTTCCGAGCGAGGTTTCGAGCGTTGCTGTGGGGTTAGCCATCGCCAAGGCCTATCAGCTTTCTCCGGCGACGCCAGCCTCAGTCCGTGGCGAGCGCGTTGCAAACGCCGATCAAGTCAGCGGCTGCCGCCGTGAGCCCTACGATGGACAGGTTGGCTTCCGCGGCATCGAGACCCGCGTTCAGACTGACCGCTGTGACGGCATCGAGGTCAGCGTCGGCTACGGCGCGGGCAATCGCGGCGCGGCTCTGGTCGAGAAGCACCTGGATCTGGCGAATATCCTCGGTCGCGGAGGTTGGCGATGAATCCGAAATCGTGGGGGCGTTTCGTGCGCGGACACCTGCTGCGCAACTGGCGTCCTGGGCTAGCAGGTCGTTCCGTACTGGCTTGTACCGCGAGATGCCGCCGATGATGTCGGCGGTCAGATCCGGATAGATCGCTTTGCCCGAAACCCGTCGTACCGGTGAGTTGGCAGTGTAGATGCCTCCGTCCGGCGCAACGCTGGTGACGGCGATGGATTCTTCACGGCCTTCTGTAAAGGAGCTCAGCTCGCCGGTTTCTCGATCCAGCAGACCCATGCCGACTCTCAACGTGAGTCCGCGACCACCGATGGCTTTCCCACCGGAGACACTGACGGCGATACCGTTGGCGGTGATGGTCGGTGTCAAGGATTGAAACTCGATTTCAACGTTTGGATCGTCGGGAAAGGCATCGAAGGTTGCCGTCCAGTCGAGGCTCGCGCTGCTGCCGTGGTCGGTCAGCTTGAATACATCCTGACGCGTCACCACGTAGATTTCGTCGTTGTCTGGCGACACCGCAACCGATGCGGCCACCGGCGCGCCGACATCGTAGCGCCAGAGCTCCTTCAAATCGTTGTCGAGGGCGATCACATTCCCGAGATTATCGGAAACATAAACCTTGCGACCATCTTCACTGATAGTGGGCGTCGAGCCCGTACCACCCTCGAAGGTAGCGGAGCCGAGTAACTGGAATTCTAGACCGTCATTGCCGTCGTCGACCAGGTCGATCGAGTAGATAGCGCCTAGCTCAGACTGCCCGTCCTCTATACCGTCAGCTGCGTCCTCGGCGGTTGCCGCAACGAACATCAACCCTGTGTTGGGGTCGATGCCGAAGTAGTTGGTAACGACCGAACCACCGCCGAAGATGACATCGATGATCATCGACCAAAAGCTCAGTCCACTTGGACTGGTGCCGAAAACTTCGTCTGTGAGCGCATTGCTGCTCTCGACGACGAACGGGGGAAGCGGATTGTCCACACTCACTGCGGGCGAGCCCGGTATTTGTCCAACGGGCGCCGTGCTAGCACCGGTCGCCCGATCAAAAGCGAGCAGCTCTCCACTCATGGTGAGCCCGACGACCGAGTCGGTTTGCGGATGATAGTTGAAGCCGAACGAGTGCGTCGCGGAGCGCTCACCGGGCACGACAGGGGGTAGCGTCAAGCCAGTCGGCACCTGCCAAATGATGCTGCCATCCGGCCTGAGGGCCATCGCCTCAGTGTAGGTCAGGTGATAGATGACCTGTTGGCCGGCGTTGTCGGGGTCGTTCAAGATCAGGATCGCACCACTGCCCGCATTGTGTCCATCGCCGGGTATCGCCCAATTGCGTTCACCGGTTTCGGCATCGAGCGATACGAGCGAGATGTCTTCCTATGGAAACAAGGGACTGAAATACAGATTGCCCTCGTTGTCGTAGGTAGGCCCCTCCGGCACGTAGAAGCTGGTCTCCACAACCCAATCGAGCTCCATCCTTGGCGCCGTGGCCACCCAAACATTGTCCGTGTTGTTGGGCCCCGCATGCATCGTGTGGAAGGTGTTGGGCTGGGGAATGACTTCGTAGCCGTAGTTGCCCACGGTCCGCGCACCCACGGGTGCCCAGCTGGTGATCCCCGCTGGCAGCTGCTGCTCACCAGGAGACGAGGTGGACGTACAGCCCGTGGAAATCATCACGGCCATGCTCGAGGTGAGGGCGAGCAGCTTCACGGTGTGGTTCTGCATGCGAGTGGCCATCCTATCAGAAGACGGCCAACTGCCCGTGATCACTGGAGCCACCGATCAGAGTCGAACTGATGACCTACGGTTTACGAAAACAGCGTCGCGACCTCGCACATTCATCATAGTACCTTTTTCTTCGTATATTCGTCTATGCGTTGCGCGCGATTCTCGCACATTGCGCTTGCGTTCGCACGTTGTTTGGACATGAATGGACACGAGCATTGGAGGGAGCGTGGCCACGATCACGAAGAAGGACGAGGATATGGAGATTCGCGCGCTGGAGTGCGCGGAGGTAATGTCGCGCATCGCGCCCGCACTAGCGGACTACCTCGACCATGGAGATATCAACGCCTCCGGGGGGAGATTCGATGAGCTGTACCGGCTCGCGTGGGCCATCGAACGCGAACAGACCTATATTCCTTTGCTGGAACATCGGCAGGCACAGATCGTCGCTGCTGTGGCGGGCGTCTATCACGATGTGAGAAAAGGCAAGATCGTCAACGAGGATCAGCAACGAGACGCACACGAGGGAGCGCTCAAGCGGATAGATGTGCTTCCTCGCTCGCCGAGCGTGCGAAAGGAAATCCTCGATCGGCTGGTTCAATCGTCCGATGCGATCAAGGCAACGAAGGATCGGAGCGGGGGCGGTCCGCGCGAGGCCGCCAAGGTCGTCGTGGGCCAGCTCCGCCCTCGGTTCTTCGGCCTGGGAGTGCGGTGGTTCGGCCTTCCCCAGTACGCCACCGT
>CAZHPJ010000123.1:0-7644 GCA_964534585.1 uncultured Sandaracinaceae bacterium
GATGGCGATTCGCGCACTGCAGGAGCGGCAGATCAAGCGCATCATCTTGACGCGTCCCGCCGTTGAAGCCGGCGAGCGGCTCGGTTTCTTGCCCGGTGATTTGGCAGAGAAGATCCATCCCTACTTGCGGCCGCTCTACGACGCGTTGCACGACATGATGGATCCCGGCCGCGTTGCCGCATTGATAGAGCGGGGCACGATCGAGGTCGCACCGTTGGCTTTCATGCGAGGTCGGACGCTCAACGACAGCTTCGTGGTCCTCGACGAGGCGCAAAACACGACCGCAGAGCAGATGAAGATGTTCTTGACCCGCCTCGGGTTCGATTCGAAGACGGTCATCACCGGTGACGTGACTCAGGTCGATCTCCCCGGCGGCGCGCGTAGCGGGCTTCGGCATGCTGAAAAGGTGCTCTCCAAGATCAAAGGCATCGAGTTCATCTATTTCTCGCATACCGATGTCGTACGGCACCCGTTGGTACAGGAGATCGTCCAGGCCTACGATGTCCATGAATCGGGCTCTTCCGACGGTGACATCTAAGCGCTGCCTGGTATGCTAGCGGCCACATGACCGATCGAATCTATGACGGCGCGTTGGACCTGATCGGCCACACCCCTTTGGTGCGGCTTGCGCGAATAACCGGTGACAAGGGTGCCGAGGTCTGCGGCAAGCTCGAGTCGAGCAATGTGGCAGGCTCGGTCAAAGACCGCCCCGCGCTTTCGATGATCCTCGCAGCCGAGGCATCGGGGGAGCTCGTTCCCGGGTCGACGGTCGTTGAAGCGACGAGCGGCAACACAGGCATCAGCCTAGCGATGATCTGCGCCGTTCGTGGTTATCGCTGCGTCATCGTGATGCCCGAAGACATGAGTGCGGCGCGGCGTCACTTGTTGAAGTCGTACGGCGCCGACGTAGTGTTGACCGCGGCCGAGGACGGCATGGCGGGCGCGGTCGAGCAGGCTGAGCGTCTGCTGCAGACGACGCCCGGTTCATTGATGTGTGCCCAGTTCGAAAACCCGGCCAATCCAGACATCCACGCGACAACGACTGCGGAGGAGATCTGGGAGGCGACCGGCGGCAAAGTCGACGCGCTCGTCATCGGTGTGGGTACCGGAGGCACGCTCACCGGGGTCGGACGCGTGTTCAAAGAGCGCAACCCGGCGATTCGAGTGGTTGCAGTCGAGCCGCGGGCGAGCGCAGTGCTGTCGGGTGGGAAGCCCGGGCTGCACGGCATTCAAGGTCTCGGTGCTGGGTTCATCCCGGCCGTGCTCGACCGGGAGCTCGTCGACGAGGTGATCACCGTCACCGATCTGGCCGCCGAGCGCATGACCAAGCGTCTCGCTCGCGAAGAAGGCTTGCTACTGGGCCCCTCTTCCGGCGCGAACGTTCACGCCGCGCTCGAAGTGGCGCGGCGGATGCCGGCCCGACAGCGAGTCGTCACCATTCTCTGCGATGGGGGCGAGCGCTACCTCTGCTGATCGCGCATGGACGAGCTCGTCAAAGTCTCACGCGCGCTCAGCCGTGCGGTGTCGAAGCTCGAGTTCGGTGGGCCGGTGACTCAGGTCTACAATCCCCTCCAGTACGCCAGGCGCTCCCATGAGCTCTACCTGAACCGTTTCGGCGCGAGCCCCAAGGAGGCGGTGTTCGTGGGCATGAATCCCGGTCCGTTCGGGATGGGGCAGACCGGCGTGCCGTTCGGCGACGTTGGCTTCGTTCGCGATTGGATGGGCATCGAAGCGCCCGTCGACCGACCGGCCGACGAACATCCGAAGCGCCCCGTGCTCGGTTTCGAGTGCGAGCGCTCCGAAGTTAGCGGCTCGCGTCTTTGGGGATGGGCTGAGGAGCGCTTCGGCAAGCCTGAACAGTTCTTCTCCCGATTCTTCGTCATCAACTATTGCCCGTTGCTCTTCATCGAGTCGACCGGACGCAACAGGACACCGGACAAATTGTCTGCTGATGAACGCGGCTCGCTGCTGCCCGTATGCGACAAAGCGTTGCGCGCCGCCGTCGATGTACTGAACCCGAACCTCGTGGTGGGTGTGGGTGCTTGGGCAACGAAGCGCGCGCTCGCCGCGCTCGGCAACAACGGACCGAGGATCGGTACTGTGTTGCACCCAAGCCCCGCCAGCTCGAAGGCCAATCGGGGATGGGCACCACAAGCCGAAAGCGATTTGCGCGGCCTGGGCATCAAGTTATAGGCACGCATGCCCCGTGCATGGGGTATGCTCCGCGCCGAAGGGTCGAGCAGATGCCAAAGAGAGTCGTCCAAATTGCGGCCATCATGTTGCTCAGTCTGGGGTGCGGGCATGAGTCCGCGGCCACGCAACAGGTGCGGAGCGCCGCGGCGGTCGATCTCGATTGCGACGCGTCGATGATCGAATTCGTTGATGACGGTTCCATGGAAAAGCGCGTGAGTGGTTGCGGTCGGATGCTGACCTACATGCAGAGGTGCAACGCAACGGCCGGGGGTGGCCAAGACTGCCACTGGAGGCCGGTTCGCAACGACAGCAATAAGCTCAACTAGCCCCCGTCAGGTCGCAGCGCCGCCAATTGCTCTCGTAGCTCGGTGATGCCCGGGTTGTTTGGGTCGAAAGTGCTGGCGCGGTCGAGCGCCGCGGCTGCTTCGCGGAGATCTCCGCTCGCAAGGGCGGCTCGGGCTAGTCCCAGCTCGTCTTTGGCGGCTTCTTCACGTTCGTGCGGCGAGAGGCCGCCAGTGCCAGTGTCAGTGTCAGTGTCAGTGTCAGTGTCAGTGCCAGTGTCAGTGCCAGTGCCAGTGCCAGTGCCAGTGCCAGTGTGAGCGCCAGTGTGAGTGCCAGTGTGAGCGCCAGTGGTGTCGCAGTTCTTGACGCCGACCCATAGCGCCACCGAGGCTCCGAGGGTCAATGTGATTACGAATGGCAAGCTCTTGCGCTTGCGTCTCGTGCTCGGCGGTCGCCGTCCGTCGTATGCTTGCTCGAGCGCGGACGTGAACGTGCGCGCGCTCGCATAGCGTTCGGAGGGATTCTTCCGGAGCGCGCGGAGGATCGCAGCATCGACTGTCGTTGGAATCGCCGCGCCTGGATTCGCCTCGCTAGGCGGAACTGGGTTCCCGTTCATCACTTGGTGAGCAACCGCCATTGCCTCGGCGCCGGGGAACGCGCGTTCGCCACACGCGGCTTCGTAGATGACGGCGCCGAATGAGAACAAGTCACTCTGCTCGCTGTACTCGCCGCTGCGCAGTGTCTCCGGGGCCGCGTAGCACGGGGTTCCGAGGAACTGTCCTTCCTTGGTGAGGTGTGCATTGGGTATGCGGGCGATGCCAAAGTCCGCGAGCTTGACCTGCCCGTTGTCGGTGATCAGCAGGTTCTCCGGCTTGAGATCCCGATGGATCACCCCCGCGGCATGTGCTGTCGCAAGCGCATCTGCGACCTGTCGGGCGAGCTCGAGTAACTTATCGCGGGAAAGAGGGCCTCCCTTCCTGAGCTCTTGCTTGAGCGTGTGTCCGCGCACGTACTCGAACACCAGGTAAGGGCCGACCTCCGGGTGATCTCCGACGTCGAATATCTGAACAATATTAGGATGTTGAAGGCGAGCCGCCGCGCGGGCCTCGTTCTGAAAGCGGCGCAGGAACACATCACGCATCTCGGCGTCGAGCGCGAAGTCGCGCAGAGTCTTGATTGCCACCGGTCGGTCGAGGTCCGCATCGTGCGCCAGATAGACGTTTCCCATCGAGCCCGACCCGAGGAGTCGTTCGATCCGGTAGCGGCCGATCTGTTGCGGCGGTTCTTCCATGGTCGCGATCTAGTGCATCGGGGAGGGTGGGGCCAGAGACGGCGGGACCAGAGACGGTGGGACTAGAGACGGTGGAGTTTCAGCGTGTTGGTGCTGCCCGAGGTGGGCCATCCTACCACCATGGCGAACGCTTCTCCCCGTTCGCAGAGTTTCTCCCGCACGAGCAACGACGTCGCGATACGCAGCGTCTCCTCGAGCGACTCGGGAGGCACCTCGATGCGCGGGATCACGCCCCATTCGAGCGCGAGCCGCTGCGCCACACGCACGTCACTGGTGATGGCCAAGATGGGCGCCTGTGGTCGATGCTCTGCCAACAAGCTTGCCGAGCGGCCGTCCTGCGTGAATACCACGACGGCTTTCAACGGCAGGTGAGTCGTCAAGACTGCGGCCGCGCGAGCTGCCGCGTTCGAGAACGGCCAGTCTGCGTCTCCGACGCTCTTGACCTCTCCGAACTCGCGCGCCAGATCTTCGACGTAGTCCGACTCCACCTCTCGAATGATCGCGTCCATCATCTCGAGGGTCTGCACAGGGTAGCGGCCCGCCGCCGTTTCGCCGCTGAGCATGACTGCGTCGGTCCCGTCCATGACGGCGTTGGCGACATCCGCTGCCTCTGCACGGGTCGGCCGTGGGTTGCGGATCATCGAATCCAGCATTTGTGTTGCCGTGATAACGACTTTGCCGCACGCGTTGGTTTCCCGGATGATCCGCTTCTGTATCAGCGGCACTTTCTCTGCGCCCAGCTCCACCCCGAGGTCCCCGCGAGCGATCATGATGCCGTCGGCGACGTCGACGATCTCTGCGAGCGCGGCTATCGCTTCAGGGCGCTCGATCTTCGCGATGACGGGCACGTCTCCGGTCAGCGTCTTGGCCTCCCTCACGTCGTCCGCGGACCGCACGAACGAAAGGGCGATGTAGTCCGCCTCGAGGACGGAAATCGCGAAATTCAGGTCTTCGCGGTCTTTGTCGGTCAATGCCGGTGCACTGATGGAGACGCCTGGCAGGTTGAGGCCCTTGTTGTTGGAAAGCGTCCCGCCGTCTTCGACGATCGTGTGCACCGTGCTGCCCTCGATGGTGTCGACGCGGAGGCGAATCAGGCCATCGTCCAGCGCCACGGTGTCTCCGGGCTTTACATCGGTCGCGAGCGAAGCGTAGCTCACTGAAACGATCTCTCGAGTGCCTTCGACGTTGGCGGTCGTCAGGGCGAAGCGGTCGCCGGGTAGGAGCTCGATCGGGCCGTTGGCGAATAGACCGACGCGCATCTTCGGGCCCTGCATGTCCGCCAAGATCGCCATCGGGAGCCGCGCTTCCGCTGCCGTTTCACGCACGAGCTTGGCCACGGCAGCATGTGATTCGTGGTCGCCGTGCGAGAAGTTGAGGCGCGCACAGTTCATGCCCGCCTTGACGAGCTCGCCGATCTTCGCCTTGGTGTCGCTCGCGGGACCGAGCGTGCAGACGATTTTCGTGCGTCTCACAGTGCGGTTGTAGCTGGGTTCAGTGCCTCAGCCAAACTACCGGGGTCGGTATCTGGGCGGTTCCCATCGGCTGAGCTTCGACTTGAAACCCAAGCGCACGACAAACGTCGCGTAGATCGTCCATTGTGTTCGATCCGACGTGAGCTGCGTGTTTCGATACGATGGATCCGCATTCACGTAACGGGTGGCGATGCGTAGCCACAGCCCGCGCACGGTGGTGAGAGGCCTGTAGAGCGGCAGCCCGAAGCCGAAGCCGACGCCGAGCCCGGTGCTTCGGCGCCCGTCGAGCAGAAACGCTGGCCCGATCTCGAAGAAGATCGATTGCAGCAAAAGGTCGGCGAACTCGTTCCAGGTTTGCTTGTAGAGAAAGAAGAGCGCTGGGAAGAGGGGACGGAGGTCCACGCCGAGAAACAAATGCTGGCCGGAGTCGGAGCCCCATCGGCCCGAGAGCACCACGCCGGCCACGTCGGCCACCAAGAACCGGGCCTCGCCGACCACATTGAGGTCGGCATGTCCATTGAGCCAGGTCACGCCCGGCCCCGCGCCAAACGAAAGAGTTAGCCCGCGATCCCAGCGGCCATAGAGCCCGTCTCCCTGTCGTTGCGCGCTTGCAGAAGCGCCAAACGACGAGAGAACGAGGATCGAGCCGACGATCACCCCGAGACGGGCGCCCCGTGTCATGATTCCCCCATGCACCGGCCAGCGTGGCGGGTCAAGAGATTGAGGCTGTAGGCTGTACGCATGGGGCGTCCGTTCGGTTTGGGGCTTCGAAGCCAACTCATGCTCGCGCTCATCGTGGCGTTCGGAGCAGCATTCGTTTTGCTGAGCCTCGTCACAGCGCGGCTCGACGAGCGGGAGAACGCCGAAGAACAGCGCACGCGCGCGGCCGGGTTGGCCCAAGCGCTCTCGTCGGGTGCCGGCTCGCACGGCGAGGGGCTGAGCCAGGAGTCGGTCGCTAGCATGGTCGAGCAGGGTCTCGTCGAACGTGTGGAGATCGACACCGATGAAGACTCGCTCATGTCGTGGGGAGTGGTCGATGGCGACGCTGATGCGACGGTCACGATCGCGAGCGGAGCAGAGCTGCGAGTGTGGGTACCGGGGGGTGGTCGCGGCGACGCGGCACGGCGACGCTTGTTTCTGTTCTACCTCGGCCTGACTGCCGCTACGGTGTTGCTGCTAACATACGTTCTGCTGACGTATTTCATCGTGCGTCCGATCGATCGATTGCGCTTGGCCTCCGAGCGTCTCGCTTCAGGCAGGCTTCGCGCGAGCGTTCCCGTACAAGGCGCCGCCGAGGTCGCGCGTCTGGCGGCCACGTTCAATCAGATGGCTGGGCAGCTTCGCGAAGACCGCGCGGCGCTTCAGGATCGACTAATGGAGCTCGAACGCACGACCGCCGATCTCACGACCGCCCAGGAGCAATTGATTCGGAGCGCGCGCTTGGCGGCCGTCGGACGGTTGTCGGCTGGCGTTGCGCACGAGATCGGGAATCCGCTCGCGGCGATCCGCGGCCTACTCGACCTGATGGAGACCGGGGAGCTCGACCCCGAAGAAGACAAAGAGTTCGTAGGCCGGCTTCAGCGCGAGACCGAACGCATCCACCACACGATCCGCGATTTGCTGGATTTCTCAAGGAACGAGCCGCCTCAGGAGGGCCGGATCGAGAGCTCAGCCGATCTTTCGGAGGTCGTGTCGGACACCGTCAAGCTCATCGATCGCCAAAGCCGCTTCCGCGACATCGACCTCGTCCTCACCCTCGACGACGGCCTTCCCCGTGTTCGCGGTGACCACGAACGCTTACGACAGCTTTTACTGAACCTGCTGTTCAACGCGGCGGACGCACTCGGTGGCAAGGGCCGGATCGAGGTGCGCGCGTCCAGCTGCAACGGCGTTGTGCGGCTCACTGTCGAGGACGACGGGCCCGGGATTGACGGCGAGATCATCGGGCAGGTGTTCGACCCGTTCGTGACGACGAAAGCGCCGGGGCAGGGCACTGGGCTGGGACTTGCAGTATGCCATACGATCGTCGAGTTGCTGGGCGGGACGATTGAGGCGACGAACCGGGAGCAGGGCGGGGCGGCGTTCGAAGTTAGGTTGCCCGCGGCGATATAACCGAGGCCGGTCCCCGGTCTCGGTCCCCCGCCCGGCCCTAGTCTCGCTGAAACGCGTTCTCGATCGCCGTTTCCTCCGCTGTTTCCGTATCCGTCCCAACCGCCACGGGGCTCCCCAGCGCCTCCTTGATCGCCTGCGCCTGCCGCTTCGTCGCTCCGGCCTTCATCAATTGTTCCTGCGTGGCCGCTAGCACCTCACGCAGCGACCCGAGATTCCGCAGCAACCTTCCCCGCGTCTTCGGGCCCACACCCGGGACCCCATCGAGCTCGCTCCGCAGCCGTCTCTTACGGCCCA
>CAZHPJ010000124.1:0-7640 GCA_964534585.1 uncultured Sandaracinaceae bacterium
GGTCCCTGCTCCGCGCGACCGCCGAGCGTGTGTGGAACATGCTCCCCGCGGAACGCACCCTGGTGGTCACCTCCGAACAACTGCGCAAGCAAGTCGAGAATGAGCTTCCCGAGCTTCAGCCGCATCAGATCCTCGCCGAGCCGGTCGGACGCAATACGGCCCCGTGCATCGGTTGGGCCGCGACCCACCTGAAGCGGCTCGATGAAGACGCGATCATGGCCGTGCTGCCCGCCGACCACTACATCAATGAAACCGAAGCATACGTGGACACGCTCCGGCGTGGGCTCGAAGCCGCCACGCACGGCGACTACGTCACAATTGGAATTCGCCCTAGCCGAGCCGAAACCGGCTACGGGTACATCGAGGTAGGTTCCGAGCTCGACCCTGGAGTCTTCCGCGCGCGCCGTTTCGTCGAAAAGCCGAATCGCCAACGCGCCGAGCAATTTGTTGCCAGCGATCGCTTTCTTTGGAACAGCGGGATGTTCTTTTTCCTCGCCTCGCGGATTCTGGAAGCGATCGACCAGCACCTGCCCGGCCTCGGTCAAGAGCTTCAGCGCTACGACGAAGCCGCCCGAGCCGGCAAAGAAGCCGCGCTGGTCAAAGAGACGTACGCCGAGCTGCCGGACGTCAGCATCGACCATGGCATCATGGAGAAAGTCAGCGCGGTGAGCGTGGTGCCCGGCTCGTTCGAGTGGTCCGACCTCGGGAGCTGGACCTCCGCGTGGGAGCTCGCACCGAAGGACGAACACGCCAACGTGTTGCCCGACGACAGCATCGCGGTCAACGCCACTGGCAACTACGTCGCAGCGCCAGACGGCAAGCTCGTGGTCTTGGTCGGCGTCGACGACCTGGTCGTGGTGGACTCGGGCGATGCGCTTCTCGTCGTGCCCAAGGATCGCGCTCAGGACGTCCGTGAAGTCGTAGCGGCGCTTCGCGAGCGGGGCGACCCCCGAGAATGACGTGATGAACCCACACGTTTTTCGCCAGTACGACATTCGGGGACACGCGGAACGCGACTTTGGCGACGACTTCGTGCGAGCGCTGGGGATGAGCCTGGGCACATTCTACTCGAAGCGCGGCTTGCGACGGGTCGCCGTGGGGCGCGACTGCCGCTTGAGCTCGCCGCGCTTGTACGAAGCCCTTTGCGTGGGGCTGATCGAGGCCGGCCTACACCTGGTCGACATCGGCATCGGCCCCACGCCCCTCTTGTATTTCGCCGTACATGACCTCGATCTCGATGGAGGGATTCAAATCACCGGCAGCCACAACCCACCCGACGAGAATGGCTTCAAGATGATGGTGGGCAAGGGCTCGCTCTACGGCAACGACATCGTCGAGCTCCGCACCACCATGGAGGACGAGAGCTTCCATCGTGCCCCAGGGGGGACGATCGAGACGGTCGACCTCACGCCGGCGTACGTGAAGAAGGCGCAGAACGACATCCAACTCGGCCAGCGTGACATTCGATTCGCGATTGACGCGGGCAACGGCGCGGGCGGTCCACTGGCTCTCGAAACGATGCACGCGTTGGGGCTAAACCCCGTTGCGATGCTTTGTGAGATGGACGGGACGTTCCCGGTCCACCACGCCGACCCGACGGCGCCCGAAACGCTCGAGATGCTCCAACAGCGCGTCCTCGAAGACGGGCTCGATCTCGGCTTCGCGTATGATGGCGACGCCGATCGCGTCGGGGTGATCGACGCTCGCGGCGATATCGTTTGGGGCGACAGGCTCATGATCATCCTGTCGCGCGCCCTGCTAGCGGAGCATCCGGGCGCGACGATCATCGGTGAAGTGAAGTGCTCCCAAACGATGTACGACGACATCGAGGCCCACGGTGGGCGTGGCGTGCTTTGGAAGACCGGCCACTCATTGATCAAGACCAAGATGAAAGAAGAGCACGCGCTGCTTGCCGGCGAGATGAGCGGACATATATTCTTTGCTGATCGGTACTACGGCTTCGACGACGCGATCTACGCGACGCTTCGAATTCTCGATATCATGTCCCGCAGCGACGTTCCGCTCCACGAGATGCTCAGCGACGTGCCCGAGACGTTCGCAACCCCAGAGATTCGCGTCGAATGCGACGATGCCAGCAAGTTCGGCTTGGTTCAGCAAATGGTCGACTACTTCCGGCCTACGCACGATCTGGTCGACATCGACGGGGCGCGCATCGAATTCGAGGGAGGCTGGGCGCTAGTCCGCGCCTCCAACACGCAACCGGTGTTGGTCCTGCGCTTCGAAGCGGACTCCGAACGGCGGCTCGAGTCGATTCGGAGCGAGGTGGAGTCAGTTCTCGGGCGTTTCCGGAACGGGTGACCCCGCAAGCAGAGGCAGCTGGACTTCCAAGCTCGCGATGTGGGTCCCCTCGCTCTCGCCGGCCTGCCAATCACTCGGCCCGATCACCGCACGCCTCGTCTCGTATTCTGGATGATAGACTAGAACCTCCTGGCCCTCGTGAATCGACGGGGCCGGAATCTGCACCGCCGGCCCGACGCCGATGAAGCGATAGACCTTCGCGCCCTGAGGATTCGTGATGATGCGAACGGTTCCTGAGGCGCCGGCCTCAGCAGACGCCGGCTCGGTCTGCGGGCTACCCAAGCCTAGCGCGTCCGAAGGTGCCGATACCGCCTGGGCCTGCACTGCGAGCTCGTAAAGCGACCCGCTTTCGGTTTTCGTCCAGGTCGCGCCCTCGGGCACGATACCTCTCGATGGGCGTAGCCCGCGATCGAAGACGATGAACTCGTGGGGGCCGTCGACAGACAAACCCGAGGCAACCGCCGGTCCGCGTCCAACGAAGATGAAGATCTGCGCATCGGCCGGTGTCACTGCCACCTCGATGACGCCGCTGGGCGCGGGCGTAACAGCTGGCCCGGGCCCAACCGCTGACCCCGCGGGCCGAAGCCACGCATCCAAGGTACCGGTGGCGATGAGCGCATATGCGCCCAGGCCCAAGGCAGCAGCAAGGAGCCAAATCCCCCATCCGCCACGGCGCTGCGGAAGCTGAGGCGTCGGCAGTGACTGTCGATCGTAAGTGGGCTCCGGCGCAGGCACGGACACCGACGCCCGCGCTGACTCCGCCACTGGCGCTGACTCCGCCACTGGCGCTGCCACCGACCCTGGCACCGACTCCGCCACTGGCGCTGCCACCGACCCTGACACTGACTCTGCCACCGGCGCTGCCACTGACCCTGCCACTGGCGCTGCCACTGACCCTGCCACTGGCGCTGCCACTGACCCCGCCACTGGCGCTGCCACTGACCCTGCTTCTGCCTCCGGCGCCAAGCCCCTTGGAGACTGCGAAGCATCTTCTTGACGGGGCCACTTCCTTATCGTCGCCGTAATCGGCTCCGGCCCTGGCTGCGGGGGCTGCTCGGGGATCGCGGCGACCACAGCGGCAGGCGTGGCCGCCGGCGGTGGGCTGAGGTCGGGAACGGAAACGGAGGCGCTCTTGAGCGCCGGCTCCGAAGATGGAACACGGACCGTCTCGGGCTGGAGATCGGAGTCGGGAACGGGAGGCGGAAAGGAGACGGGGTCACGCAGCAACTCATCCAGCTCCGCATCGAGCTCGCGCGGGTCGACTTCGGGCACCTCGGGCGCTGGTGGGCGATCGCTTTCGCGGACGAGCCGGGCGAGAACACGGCGAGACGCTCCGCGGTTGATCGGAATCAGCGACGCCTCGATAGCATCGTGGAGGTAACGCAGGTCGTGCGGGTTCTGGCCGCTCGTGTTTTCTTTGACGAGCTGCAGGAGGTGGGGGGGGACGCCAGGGCCCGCGGCGACCAGCAGTCGCCCAAGCACCGAGACCAAGGAGCGCGCAGCCTCATCGGGCCGAGCCCGCTCGGCCGACTCCGCCACGACAACCGAACCGTCGAGCGTCACACGAACATCGTCCGCCCCCAGCTTCACCGACTCGTGAAGGAGCCCCTCACAGGCCTCGAGCGCGACGAAGGCGCCAATCTCGAATGGGAGCCGATCGCCGCGCTGCTCCAGCTCCTCCACCAGTTGGCCCACGCCGACGTCTCTGCTCATCGCTTCCCCTCAATCCTGCTCTGGCGGCCGCACACACACACCGTGGTCGAGCAGATACTCCTTGACCTCGGCCACAGTGTAGTGACCGTCGTGAAAGATAGAAGCTGCAAGCGCCGCATCCGCTCCTCCAGCCGCGAGACCTTCATGCACGTGCGCGAGGGTTCCCACTCCTCCAGAGGCTACAACCGGAATCGAGATTGCGTCCACAACCACGCGAGTTAACACGAGATCGTAGCCGTCTTGGGTCCCGTCGCGGTCCATGCTCGTCAGGAGAATCTCGCCGGCGCCATAGTCAGCCATCCGCTCGGCCCAGGCGATCGCGTCGAGCCCCGTATCACGCCTACCGCCATGCGTATAGACCGTCCACTCGTCGGTCTCGCCGGGCACCCGCTTGGCGTCGATCGCCACGACGATGGCCTGCGAGCCATAAGCCTCGGCCATCTCTTTGATGAAGATCGGGTTGGCGACCGCGGCGCTATTGATCGACACCTTGTCGGCCCCGGCATGCAGAAGCTCGCTCACGTCCCGCCGCTCACGCACACCGCCGCCCACAGTCAGGGGGACCGCCACGGTCGAGGCAGTGCGGTCGACGAGGTCGAACAAGGTGCGGCGGTTCTCGTGCGATGCGGTAATGTCGAGGAAGGTGATTTCATCCGCCCCGCCCGCGCTGTAACGCTGGGCGGACTCCACCGGATCGCCCGCATCGCGAAGCCCGACGAAATTGATGCCCTTCACGACGCGCCCGTCTTTGACGTCGAGGCAGGGAATGATCCGCTTGGCCAGCATTAGGCCTCTTCTAGCGCCGCGAACGCTTCGGACAATGTGAAGGCGCCCGAGTACAGCGCGCGCCCGCACACTGCCGAGCGAACTCCCGCAACCGACAACGCTCGAAGGTCGTCGAGTGCGCCAATCCCGCCCGAGGCAATCACGGTCGTGTCGACATGGGACTGCAACCCCGCGGTGCCCTCGACGTCCGGCCCCTCTCGGGTGCCGTCCTTGTGGATGTTGGTGAAGAGGATGGCGCCGATGTTCCAGCCGTCGACTTCCTTGGCGAGCTCGATGACGTCCTGTTCGCTCTGCTCCTGCCAGCCCTCGACCGCGACCTTCCCGTCGCGCGCGTCGAGCGCCATGACAACGGCCTTCGGGTACCGGGTACAGATCGCCCGGGCAACCTCAGGCGCTTTCACCACCACGGTGCCAAGCACGACGCGAGCTGCGCCGGCGTCCATCCACTGTGCCGCCACCTCCTCGTTTCGCACGCCTCCTCCGATCTGCACCTGGAGCCCGGTCTCCCGAAGGATGCCTCGAATGATCGGAACGTGGACGGGCCGGCCACTGCGCGCCCCCTCGAGATCGACCACGTGAAGCCGCTTGGCTCCCCGGTCCTCGAACCGTTTTGCCATGCCGACCGGATCGCTATCGTAGACGGTGACCTCGTCGTACCTGCCTTGGTTCAAGCGCACGACCTTGCCGTCGAGCAGATCGATCGCCGGAATCAACTCCACGAAACGTCTCCTAGGAAATGCGAAATCAAACGCGCACCGGCGTGCTGGCTCTTCTCAGGGTGGAATTGGCATGCCAGAACGTTGTCCCGAGCGATGGCCGAGCAGAACGGCCCACCATAGTTGGTCGTAGCCACGGCGAGGCTCTCATCATCGGGAACGCAGTAGTAGCTGTGCACGAAGTAGTACCATTCCCCGTTCTCAAACACGGGGTGCCTGCTCTCTATTTGGTTCCAGCCGATGTGCGGCACCTTGAGTCGGCGCCCTTCGGCGTCGCGCACATCGGCAGCGAAGCGCTTCACGGTCCCGGGGAAGATACCGAGGCCTTTTTCGCCGGGCGCCTCCTCGCTCGACTCGAACAACGCTTGCATGCCTAGGCAGATCCCGAGATACGGACGACCACCGTCAATCCACGACCGCACCGCCTCGCCGATCTCTCCGCTCAGCGCGTGCGCGCACTCCTTGAAAGCGCCTTGCCCGGGCATGACCAAGCGGTCCGCGCGCAGCAAGGCGTCGGGATCCGAGCTGAGCTCAGCATCGGCCCCCGCGCGCTCGAATGCCTTGGCCACGCTGTGCAAGTTCCCGAGACCCAGATCGACAATCGCCACCCGGCCCGTAGTCATTCGGCCAGCGTGCCCTTGGTCGAAGGCACGCCCACGACGCGTGGGTCGATCTCGGTTGCTTCCCGAAGCGCACGCGCGAATGCCTTGAAGCTGATTTCGATCACGTGGTGGAGATTGTCCCCGGCGTGTTGACGCATGTGCAGGTTGCACTGGCTGCCGCGCGCGAAGCCTTCGAAAAACACTTCGGCGAGCTCCGAATCGAAGTCGCCAATCTTGGCCTTTCGCAGCGTCACTGCCCAGACGAAGTAAGGACGCCCGGACAAATCTAGCGCGCAGGTCACGCACGCCTCATCCATCGGCAACGTCGCGGAGCCGTAACGGCGGATACCGGCCTTGTCGCCCAGAGCCTCGGCGAATGCCTGCCCCAGGGCAATCGCCAGGTCCTCCGTCGTGTGGTGTCCATCGATGTGCGTATCGCCGAGAGCGCGCACTTTGAGGTCGAACAGCCCGTGCTTGGCGAGCTGCTCCACCATGTGCGTGAGAAACCCGATCGGGGTGTCCACTTGGTATTGGCCGCTCCCATCGAGATCGAGCTCCACCTGAATCTCGGTCTCTTTGGTTCGGCGTTCTATCGCCGCTGTTCGTCCCATGACGTCGCTACCATAGCCCGGAAATCCCTCCGGGCTACTACCTTAGTGTGCGGATCACACCCTAGCCCGACTTCATCCGTTGGAGAACTTCTTCGAGCTTGGCTTCGAGCGCCTCGTTGTTAGGCTCGTTCCGGATGGCCATTTGGAGGTTGAGCTTCGCCTGAGCCCAATCTTCGGATTTGATCGCTCCGTGCGCGCGCGTGAAGAACACTCTGGCCTTGCTGGAGCGCAGCTCGACACCGCCGGGCGGCCGCATCGTTCGACGCTTCTCCTTGGCGCGATCCTCTGAATAGCGGACGACCCCCTGGGCAAGGCCTTCGTCGTAGAGCTTGCGCTTCGTGGAATCGAGGAGCACTCGATACGCCTCGCTACCGTGCTGGTAAAGCTCCGTGTGCCGCTCTCTCTCCTCCGGCAGGCCGACGAAATTGTCCGGATGATGCGTGCGCGCGAAACGATGGAACGCAGAGCGAATCTGATCTGCGTTCGCAGCGCGCACGATCCCTAGGAGCTCGTAGTAGTCAGGAACTTGCTCCGCGTTGGACATCGCTTAGCTCCCGAGCTTCGCTTGGTGGCGTTCACGAAGCTGCCCGATTCGCTCCTCGGGCAGCTCACCGATGAGCTTGATTGCGATCTGCTGTTGTTGACCGGTGCCCACATCCTGCGCTCGCACCTGAAGGGTACCATCCGCGTCGATCATGAAACGGACTGCGATCTGGACCTTGCCCCGAGCAGCCGGCCGCAATCCATCGAGGACCACCTCTCCAAGGAGCTGGTTGTCCGCGATCTGACGAGCCTCGCCCTGGCAGATCCGGACGACCACCGCTTCTTGCCGATCGCGCGCCGTGGTGAACATCTTGGTTTGCCCAGCGGGGATCGCGGCGTTGCGGCGGATG
>CAZHPJ010000125.1:0-7629 GCA_964534585.1 uncultured Sandaracinaceae bacterium
CCAGCGTGCAGGCGGACTACCCCAAGCTCCTGCTCATCCCCGGCGTCGAGTGGACGACCTACGCGGGGCACGCCAATGCCCTTGGCGCCACCGAGTGGGTAGATCACAAGGTCGGCGTTCGAGGCGTCACCACCGCGGGGGCGATTCAGCAGTACCAGGACCAGGGCGCGCTCTTTTCGATCAACCATCCCTCCGTGCCAGGGGGGAACATCTGCATCGGCTGTCCATGGGAAATCGACGTCGACCCAACGACCATCGACAGCCTGGAAGTGCAAGGCGGTATTTGGAGGGCAGTCGATTTTTGGGAAGAGTTGTGCGCGGATGGGTCGCACGCGGCGGCGCTCGGCGGGAGCGACGACCACAGAGCCGGTCTGGGCGACGGCGTGCTCTACAGCCCGATCGGAACACCCACGACCATGGTGTTCGCGAACGAGCTCAGCGTCGATGCGATCCTCGAGGGTGTTCGCAGCGGGCGAACAGTCGTCAAGGTCAACGGCATCGATGATCCGATGCTGGAAACGGAGCTGACTGGGGAGCGCATGGGCGATACGGTCTTTGCCGACACCGCAACCCTGTCGGCGCTGGTTACCGATGGTCAGGGTAAGACCCTGCAGGTCATCAAAAACGGAGCCATCGTCACATCGGTTTCGATCTCCAGCGATCCGTTCACGCATGAGATGAGCGTGGAAGCGCCCACCGAGGGGGAGGATCGCTATCGCCACCAAGTCACGATTGGCCTCCTGCCCCAAACCGTCGGTAGCTACGTGTGGCTTCGAGCTGCGGATGGGACGGGCATGCCGGACGGGGGGACGCCAGACGGCGGAACCAATCCGGGCGGAAGCTCGAGCGGCTGCAGTTGTCGAATCGCGAGCGCGTCCGACTACGACACGGGCTTGCTTCTAGCTTTACTTGCGCTCGGTGCCTGGTACTGGCGGCGCCGTCGCATGCGCTGAGCGTCAGTGCTAGTGGACTCTTGCTCGCCGAGTCAGGCCCAGCAGGAATGCGCCACTCAACGTGACCGCACCGGCGGTCCAAAAAGCTACCTCGTAGCTCCAGGTGGCGGCCAGCAGACCGAGGGCATACGCAAAAAATGCGTGTCCCCCGTTGAACGCGCCGTGGATGATCGAAACGGCCATACCTCGGGAGGATGAGTCCGCGCGCTCAATCGCGAGGGCCGTCACCGCGGGGTACGCGATGCCGTGTCCGAGGCCCATCATCGCACCAACGGCAAATAGATGCGTCGGGCCCAGAATGCCCAGCATTGGGGGCACTGTCGAGTACAAGCAAAACGCGATGACGGAGGAGCGGAGCACACCGAAGCGGTCGATTAGGCCCCCACCGCCGAGCCGCACCGTGAGAGCGACAATCGCGAACCCGATGAAAAAGCTCCGCAGCTCCGTCACGCCGAGCTCGAGCGCGAAGGGTTGATGCAGCGTGAACAGCGCCGTGAACGCTGCCGTCATCGTGAAGGTTGCACCGTACACTCGCAACAGCGACCAGCCGAGGATCGGCCGGCGGGCTTCGTGTTCTTGTGGTTGGTGCCGCGGGGGCTCCTTCAAGAAGGTACTGAGGAGGGTAGCGAGCAGGCCGGCAGTGGCACTCGCGACGAAGACGTACTTCCAACCCACGCTGTCCGCGAGGATCTCCCCGATCGTCGGTGAGACCGCATTCATTCCTAGGTTTGCCGCTCCGAAAAGGCCGAGCGCTTGCGCCATCCGGCCGCGCGGGGCGATGTCCGCCGTCATCGTGCCCGCGGCGTTGAAACCCATCACCATTCCCATGCCCCAGCACATCTGTGCGAGGTAGAGTAGGGGGCCTTCGTGGTCGACGAAGAAATAGATCACGCCGGTCAGCGCGAGCATGAAATTGCCGAGCGTGAGCCACGGCAAGCGGCCATAGCGATCGACGAGCCATCCGACGAGCGGAGTGATTGCGACCGCCGTGAGGCCCTCGATCGCGACCGCACGTCCGATCCCCGCGGCGTCCATGCCGAGCTCGGTCGTGAAGAATTTGGGCAAAATTAAATAGAACGACCAGGAGAATCCGAAGAACGAGACCGACGCAAGCAGCAGTAGGAACCCGCGCGACAACAGTCGTTGATGCTCGTCGGGTGACTGAGGCTTGAGGTGCGCAGGCATCGCAGCCTGTCTTTAGCACTCAAAATCCAGCTGCAGCTCAGAGTTTCGCGTCCCCTTCGAAGACTAGGAAATCCGTTGCGATGCTGGTAATCTGATATAGGTGACTTCGTTTGGCTTGGTTGCCAATCTCAATCTCAGTTGTTAGGGGGCCGTATGCGTGTTGCCGATGTCATGAGTAGCAAGCCAGTGACGATCACGCCGGACATCCCCGTCTCCGAAGCCTTTCGAGTGGCGTCCGCGTTTGGGGTTCAACATCTGGTGGTTACGAATGGCCGTTCGCCGGTTGGCGTCATCTGCGTCCGGTGCGATCTCGCGGACGCCTTTCCCAAGAGCTCCGTCGGCCATTATATGTCGCAACCCATCACGATCGGTGCGGATGAGACTGCGGAGTGCGCGAGCCTGCGGATGTGCGAGAAGGGGGTCGGAGCGCTGATCGTAAAGGGCGGGGACGGCGGTTGGGGGATCACAACTCGTGGCGACCTCTTGCGGGCGGGTTTCCGCGCTGGCGAGGAAGAAGGGCT
Organism: uncultured Sandaracinaceae bacterium; assembly: GCA_964534585.1. Classification (GTDB taxonomy): domain Bacteria; phylum Myxococcota_A; class Polyangia; order Polyangiales; family Houyiibacteriaceae; genus SG8-38. The sequence goes on from CAZHPJ010000125.1 coordinate 2,660, forward strand.
GTTCTTCTGCGCTGCTTGTGGCACCCATATGCACGTGCATCCCGTGCCCGGCTGCGAGTGGGTCGCGTTTTGCGTGGATTGCTGGGATCGCGCGGGCCCGCCTCGCGTCGGTGATGATCTCGGCGAATCGGACTAGTGCGAGCATTGTTGACGGGGGCGACCGGCACGGTCGGCCGTGAAGTTTGTCGCGGGCTGGCGCTGCCACTGTGATAAGCACGTCTCCGGTGACCACGGCGTCCGACGATCGCACCTTCACCCTCTCGTCCTGGCTCTTCGCGCGAGCGTTAGGCGCAGTGCTCCTCATCGCGTTCGTCTCCCTCGGGGTTCAAGCGAAGGGGCTCTTCGGCGCGAACGGCGTGATGCCGATTTCGATGTTCGTCGAGTCTGCGAAGAGCGCGGGGCACAGCTTCTGGCAGCATCCGAGCGCGCTCTGGTGGGCGAGCGGCGACGGGATGATCCTCGGCGTTTGGGTCGTCGGGATCATCGCATCCGTTGCGCTGCTCGTCGGCCTCGTGCCGAAGGCCGCCCTCGGGGTCTCCTGGTTTGCCTATCTCTCGTTTGTCAGCCTCGGCTGGCCCTTCATGTCCTTTCAATGGGACACGCTCCTATTGGAGGTGTCGTTTACAGCGCTCTTCTTCGTTCCGTGGCGCGTGCGGGATCGACTGCGCGAACATCCACCGCCCCACCCGGTTGCCCGCTGGGCGCTGTGGTGGCTGCTGTTTCGACTGGTTTTTCGATCGGCCTACGTAAAGCTCGCCAGCGGTGATGCGGCGTGGGCGGACCTGAGCGCGTTGAGCTACCACTACTGGACCCAGCCGCTTCCCACAGCGCTAGCGTGGTATGCGAACCAGCTCCCCGACTGGTTTCAGAGCCTCTGCTGCGCGTTGATGTTCGCGGTCGAATTCGGTGCGCCAATCCTCATCTGGGTTCCCCGTCCTTGGGCCCGGCGCGCAGCAGCCGGCTCGGTCGCCGCCTTGATGTTCCTGATCGCTGCGACCGGGAACTATGGTTTCTTCAATCTACTCACGATCGTGCTTTGCATTCCGTTGCTCGATGATCGCTTGCTCGGCCGCCTCGTGCCCAGCGAGATCAGGCCTGCCGCTCCGTCTCCGCGACGTCAAAAGTGGGCCACCTCGTCGGCGGTAGCTCCCGCTCTGGTCATCACGCTTTCAGCTGTAGTCTTTTTTGCGAGCACGTTCGGCCAGCGGGCTCCGGGATGGCTGAACCCAATCTACAGCTTCGCCACGTTCAACAACTACGGGCTGTTTTCGGTGATGACCACAGAGCGCCCCGAGATCAGCATCGAGGGCACCCTCGATGGCGAGACTTGGAAGCCTTACGTATTCCGTTACAAGCCGGGGCCGCTCGGCAGGGCGCCCGTCTGGAACACCCCGCACCAGCCACGGCTCGATTGGCAAATGTGGTTCGCCGCGCTCGGCGACTACCGCAGAAACATTTGGCTTGGCAATCTGATGACGCGGCTATTGCAAGGTGAGCCCAGTGTTCTCGAGCTCATCGGTGATAATCCGTTTCAAGACGGGCCTCCGAAGCAGGTGCGCGCGGTCATCTATCGATACGAGCTCACCGATCGCGACGAACGCCAGGCGACCGGGCATTGGTGGAAGCGTCACGACCGGATGCTCTACGCACCGATCCTCGGCGTCGAGATCGAATCCGCGAAGCCCACTAGTACTGCAGAGTGAACGTGACCGACGCCCAGTAGCTGAACACGCGGTATTGCCCCGGACAACCGGTACGGACGACTTGCTCATCCGAACAGACTCTTACCGTGTCGCTCGTTCCTGGGATCGTTTGCTCGGTCCCGATGAACTCGTTGCCGATGTTGTCGTTCGTGAAGGCAAAGAGGCCTCCGATGTCGAGCTTGTATTTGTCTTTGATACTCGGGTCGTTCCCGTCATCCCAGTAGAAACCCAGGCCGGCCATCAGTGACGCCACGTTGGCAGGAGCTGGGGGCGGGGTGAAGTACTGGGCAAATGCCGCGGTCGTCGCTCCTCGTGCGACATTGGCGCCGAATCGAAGCGCCAACAGATCGTTCGTGAAGCGATACTCGGTCCCGAGCTTGAGGCTCCAGACGTTCCGCCAGCCGAAGGGCACCACGACTTCGCTCAACACCGTGCCGTCGCTGGACGCGATGACGGTCTGGTTCTTGTTGCCACTTTTGTCAGCTCCGTGGAACTGAAGGCGGGCCTCGAAAACCAGCAATAGGTGCGTGTTTGCCTGATAGGAAATACCCATTTGAATCGCGTGCGGGATCACCCAATCGGCTTCCGCTTGGAGGACGAGAGGATCGCTGCCTGGCACCAGGGCGGTTTCCGTGTCGCCGGTCATCTTGATCTTCGAATACATGCGATACATCGCGCTGATCCGGACCTTCGGGTGTGGCTTGATGGTGAATCCAAATCGGATCGATGGGAAGCCTATGCCGCCGATGTTGTTCTGGACCCGACCGTAGAACGGCGTGCCCAGTGCGGCGCCAACGTTCTGCCAAAGGTCCGCGGTCTGCTTGGCGAAGGGGATGCGCAACGCCAAGCCGAGTATGAATTTCTCGTGGGCCCGAAACGAAAAGCCTCCGGCAAACTCGCCGACGAAAAAGGTCACGTCGAGGTTTTGAGGGTCTGGGTTTGCGCACGGGGGGGTCGTAGTCGGGGTGGAGGGCGTCCCGTCTGCGGCAACCGGGGCACCATCCATGCAGGTCACATTGCTGAACGACGATCCGTATCCCGTCTCGATATAAAGCCCTCCACCAAACACGACGCGGGGGGCGATTCGCCCGGCAATGAAGCCTGCCGGAATCGGACCGAGGCCGAGGCCCGAGTCGACCGAAGTATTGGGGCCTTGCACGGGCGCCCGCTGGTTCACCATCAGGGCGGTGAACGTTAACTCGAAACTCAGGTTCTCGATGCCATCCAGGTTGGCCGGATTGAGGGCGAGCGCAGAGGCTCCATCCAGGTAGGTCGTGCCGGTGAGGCCCATTCCGATACTCCGGGCATTGTATGCGGTGGGTTCGGGGTTGGCGCTTGCAAGCGCCGGGGTCAGCAGGCCGGTGAGAAGGCATGCCGTCAGTAGTCTGTGCTTCATGTCAGGTGTTCCTCCGCCCATCGTGCGGCCCAGGGGGGGCTGGCGCAGGATACATGGAAGGGCCGTCAATAGGTCAACGAAAAAACACCTTCGCAATGCACAAATATCCAGGATAAAACTGGATCTCATACCGGGTTGCGCCGCGTCTACGCAACGCGCGCCGGGCACCCTACGCCGGTGCCGCCCAAGCCGCAGTAACCCGCCGGGTTCTTTGCCAGATACTGCTGATGGTAGTCTTCCGCGTGATAAAAGGGCGGAGCTGCGATGATCTCGGTCGTGATGCGGCCGTACTTCGCATCGTCGAGCGCACGCTGGTAACGCTCTCGTGAGTCCGTCGCCAGTTCGCGTTGTGCATCATCGAAGCAATAGATGCCCGACCGATATTGGGTCCCTCGGTCGTTGCCTTGTCTCATGCCTTGAGTTGGGTCGTGGCTCTCCCAGAAGACCTCTAGAAGCTCGTCGAAGGTGACTCGAGCTGGCCGGTATATGACCAGGACCACCTCGTTGTGTCCGGTGAGGCCGGAGCAAACCTCTTCGTAGGTCGGGTCCGGTGTCTGGCCCGCGGCGTAGCCCACGGCCGTCGCGTATACGCCCTCCCGTTGCCAGAACTGCTTTTCGGCGCCCCAGAAGCAACCCAAGCCGAAAAGTGCTTCTCGAGTGTTGTCGGGGAACGGCCCTTCGAGCGGCGCGTCGAGGACGAAGTGGCGCATGCGCCGATTATACGATACCCAAGGTCGGTGGACGAGCAGCGCATCTCCGACATCGTACGGCGGTTACAAGACAGCCGGAGCGTCCTTTTCATCACGGGCGCCGGTGTTTCAGCCGACTCGGGTTTGCCGACCTACCGGGGCATCGGGGGGCTCTACGAGCAGGAGGAGACCGACGACGGCATCCCGATCGAAACCGCTCTCTCTGGCGCGATGTTCCAACGTGATCCAGCGATCACCTGGAAGTATATTCATCAAATCGAAAGCTCTTGCCGCAATGCAGGTCCCAACCGGGCGCACGAAGTAATCGCGGAGCTCGAGCGTCGTTTCGATCGCGTGTGGACGCTGACGCAGAACGTCGATGGTCTTCACCATGCCGCGGGCAGCGAGCAGGTCATCGACATTCATGGTGACGTGCATCGCTTGCTGTGTACGCGTTGCGGTCACCGGTGGCGCGTCATGAGCTACGTGGGTCTGGACATTCCGCCGTCATGCTCGGAGTGCGCGTCTTTGGTGAGGCCTGAGGTGGTCTTGTTTGGCGAGATGTTACCGCTCGACTGCACCAAGTTGCTACAGGAGCAATTGGCGCGAGGGTTCGATGCGGTGTTCACAATCGGGACGACCAGTGTTTTCCCTTACATTGCGGAGCCTGTCATCGATGCGCGCCGTCGCGGCGCGCTGACCGTCGAAATCAACCCCGGCACGAGCCAAGTGTCACATATCGTGGACCACCGGCTTCGGCTAGGGGCTGCGGCTGCGATGGATGCGGTTGTTCGCGCGCTCGATAGCCTCTAGGATGGTGCGGCCATGGGGGGTGTAGAGCGGCGCTACCGGTACGGCGAGTCCTACGAGGAAACCGTCCAGCTGTCGGACGGTCAAAGGATTCTTCTTCGCCCCATGCGGCCGTCCGACAAACAAATGCTCCTCGACGGCTTCGAGCATCTATCGCCCGACTCACGGTACGCGCGGTTCATGGCGCCGAAATCCACATTGACCGACAGGGAGCTTCGCTACCTGACCGAGGTCGACGGCATCGACCACTTCGCGATTGGCGCGATTCGCCGGCATCTGGTTTCAAAGCCGCAGGGCGTGGGGAGTGCGCGGTTCGTGCGTTTGAGCGATCAGCCGGACACCGCTGAGCCGGCCGTAACGGTCCTCGACGAC
>CAZHPJ010000126.1:0-7602 GCA_964534585.1 uncultured Sandaracinaceae bacterium
CAAAAGAGGAGTGAATCCACGGGGTTACGAGGGGGGATCCTGTCCCTTCGCGGCGTTTTCGGCTGCGAGGAAGGCGAAGGTCAGGGCGGGGCCGATCGTGCCGCCTGCGCCTGGGTAGGTGCGGCCCATGACGGATTCGGCCGAGTTGCCCGCCGCGTAGAGGCCGGGGATCGGCTGGCCACTTTCCTTCAGCACGCGGCTGTGCTGGTCGGTGACGAGGCCGCCTTTTGTTCCGAGGTCGCCTGGGTAGATCTGCACGGCGTAGAAGGGGCTGGTTTCGATCGGCCCGAGTGAGCAGTTGGGTTTCACCTTCGGGTCGCCGTAGTAGCGATCCTGCGCGCTCCAGCCGCGGTTGTAGTCCGGGTCTTCGCCTTTGACGGCGTACCCATTGAATCGCGCGATCGCGGCCTTTGCGGTCTCCGCCGGAACCTCGAGTTGCTCACAGAGCTCGTCGAGGGTCTTGGCCTTGTAGAGGAACTTGCCATCGCGATAGCGGCGCGGGAGCTGCTTGTCGGGCATCACCTTGCCGGGCGCAATCGGTCCGGCGATCGACGACTTGCGATACGTCGCGTCGAAGACATGGAACCAGCGAGGGTCAGCCGAGCCGGTCCTTGCCGCGTCGTCATACATGCCGTTGACGACATCGATGTATGGCGCGGCCTCGTTGGTGAATCGCTTGCCGTCTTGGTTGAGGAACAATCCGTGCGGCAGGCTCTTCTCTACGACCAGCACCCATGAAAACGGCGACTTCGGCACTAGCGACACCGGTGTCCACCAGGCTTCGTCCATCAGACCAAGCGCCCCGCCGGCATCGTGTCCCATACGAATGGCATCGCCGGTGTTCGACGGGGTCCCCGCCGTCCATTCGGTCGTGATCGGACGACGCTGATACTTTTGCCGCATTTCCAGATTCCGCGAAAACCCGCCTGCCGCGAGGACTATGCCGCGGCTGGTCTTCACGCGAAGGGTTTCGCCCTCCTTGTTGAGCACCGCGCCGACGGCCCTCCCGTTTTCGAACACCAACTCCTCGATGCTGGTGTTGAGCCACGCCGGGACCTTGCGTTCCTTGAGCGAAAGCAGGAGCCGGCCCATCAACGAGTTGCCGGCGCACAGCTTGGTGTCCCGTCCCCAACGCTTACGTTTGAAGTGGCGCAGCATGTACAAGAACATTTGCCACGCCATGAACATCATGGTCCGGAAGCCGACGCCGATTGCGGCTTGCGCTTCCTTCGCGGTTATGCCGAACTTTCCCAGAATCTGCGATTGCGGGTGGGGCCTGCGCAACCGAATCAAGTCCTCACGCAGCTTCGCCCCGTCGAACGGCAGCGGGTCCATCGACCGCCCACCAGGACGCCCGCCCGGCGCTTCGGGGTAGTAGTCGGTGTACTTCGCGAGCGGGACGTACCGGACGTGGGTATTGTCGTGCAGGTACGCGAGCACCCGCTTGCTCTCGCGGATGTACAGCCTCAGCTTGCTGTCAGGCACCTCGCCTTTCGTGATGTGCTTCAGATACTCGAAGCCATCTTCGTCCGAATCAGCGATGCCTTCTTTTGCCATGCCCGGGTTGTTTGGGACCCAGCAAACGCCCCCCGACATTGCCGAGTTACCGCCATAGAGATCGCTCTTTTCGATCAGGAGCACGTCCAATCCGAGGTCGTGCGCACGCACAGCCGCCCCCATACCAGCGGCTCCGCTTCCCATCACGAGTAAATCGACTGTACGGTCCCACTCCGCCATCGCGGCGCTCCTTTGCTACGGCTCGGTTCGGAAAATAGAACATGTTCTAGTGTTGTGGCACTGTCAAACGCCCCGGATCTTGCGGTAAGGGGCGCCTAGCGCTAGAAAAAGCAAACCTTTCCAAGGTGTTGAGCGGCTAGCTGCTCGGAGGTCCCAGGTTGATTCGCCCCATTCTCTTTTACCCAGACAAACGTCTCCGCGACCCCGGCAAAGAGGTCGTGGAGTTCGATGCCGACTTGCGTCAGTTGATCGAGGACATGGCGGAGACGATGTACGCGGCCCCGGGGGTCGGGTTGGCCGCTCCACAGCTCGGGGTCTCGAAACGCCTGTTCATCGTGGACGTTGCCAGCCATGACGACGAGCCGAGCGACCTTCGGGTCTTCATCAATCCGGAGATCACCGCCACCGAGGGTAACACCACCTTCAATGAGGGCTGCCTCTCGTTTCCCGGCGTCCGCGAAGATATCGACCGCCCCGAGCGAGTCACGGTCCGTGCGGTCGACAAGGACGGCAAGCCGTTCGAGCTCGAAGCGGAGGGTCTGTTGGCGACCGTGATTCAACACGAGAATGATCACCTCGATGGCGAGTTGATGATCGACCATCTCAGCGTGTTGCGCCGCCGAATGGTGCACCGCGCGATGAGCAAACGGGCGGCGGCCGACGCCGCGCAGTGATAGCCTGTGCGAACGATTTTCTTCGGCAGCCCAGACTTCGCGGTGCCCTGCCTCGACGCGCTGCACGATATGAGCGACGTTGCCGTAGTCATCTCGCAGCCGGACCGTCCGGCGGGGCGTGGGCTTGCGATGCGCGCGCCTGCGGTGAAAACGCGCGCGTTCGAGCTCGGGCTCGAAGTCTGGCAGCCCACGAAGGTCCGAACCGCCGAGTTCGCGGAGAAGCTTCGAGCCCTCGATGCCGACGTGGCGGTCGTTGTGGCATACGGCCGGATTCTCCCGCGCGCGGTGCTCGATACGCCAACAGCCGGCTGCGTCAATGTCCACGCGTCCTTGCTTCCACGCTGGCGTGGTGCGGCGCCGATTCAATGGTCGATCGTCCACGGAGACGAGGAGACCGGCGTCACGCTCATGCAGATGGATGCGGGCATGGACACGGGTCCGATCCTTGCGGCCGCTTCGACGCCTATCGCAAGAGACGAGGACGCGTCGATGCTGAGCGACCGGCTTTCGAAAATGGGTGCTGAGCTCCTACGCGAACGACTCGTGCGTTATGTCGCTGGTGACCTCACGCCACAGCCGCAAGACGACAGCGCAGCGACTATGGCGCCTCTCCTGAAGAAGGAACACGGCCGCATCGACTGGAACAAATCGGCCGCAGCGGTGCATAATCAGGTCCGCGGCATGAATCCTTGGCCTGGAGCACATACGGTTCTCGGACAGCGGCACATCAAAGTGCATCGCACCATCGCGTCCACTCTCGATCCAGAGGGCGCGCCCCCCGGTCAGGTGATCGCGCTCGATCCCGAAGGCATCCTCGTCGCCTGCGCCGAGGGTACACTAGAGATTCAGGAGCTTCAGGAGAGCGGCCGGAAACGAGTCGATGCGCGTGCCTTCGCGAGCGGTCGCGGGGTCGAGGTCGGCGATCGGTTTTCGAGTGGAGGGACCGACGCATGAAGATCTATACGAAGACGGGCGATGCCGGAGAAACGGGCCTTTTTGGTGGCGCCAGGGTGTCCAAAGCCTCGCTACGCGTCGAGGCGTACGGTGAGGTCGACGAGCTGAACAGCACTGTGGGTTGGGCACGGGTGCAGCTTTCGGACCCGGATCTCGATACGTTCCTCCATCAAATTCAACACGACCTGTTCGAAGTGGGTGCAGAGCTCGGCTCGACCGAGGACCGCAAACAAAAGAGCGCGATGCCACTCATTGCCGAGTCACAGGTCGAGGCCCTCGAACGCGCGATCGACAAGTACGAACAGGGCCCGCCTGCACTCACGTCGTTCGTCCTGCCAGGTGGCAGCGAAGGCGCAGCCCGCTTCCACCTAGCGCGCTGTGTGTGCCGACGCGCCGAACGCTCGCTCGTTGCTCTTGGTTCACAGGAAACCCTTCGTGGGGAGTTGTTCCGCTACCTCAATCGCCTGAGCGATCTGCTCTTCGTCCTGGCCCGCTATGCCAATCACCGCGCGGGTGTAGAGGACATCCCCTGGAAAGGGCAGGGTGCTTAGGGCATGTCGTCCGGGTCGAGGGCGAACTCGCGCGTTCCGACTCGGCCGTCCGCAAGCACGTCGCCGGGCAAATCGAGGCCCTTACGCATTTCTTCGATCGCCTCGTAGAGTGCGGCTCGCTCACGCGACAGCTGGCCGATGACCGTGGATCCCCACTGGCGCTTCATGCGGATCTTGATGGAGGTCCAGGTGCGTCGCACCAGCTCCAGATAGACCAACGCTAGCGCGCCGCCGAACGCACCGATCAGGAAGGTAATGATTCCGGCCGCCCATGGCGCACGAGGAATCGCCACGAACGAGTTGTGCAGCTCGACTTGGCCCAGGCCGACGAGCAGGGCGGCCGTCAACCACGCGGCTGGAAACAGGATGAGGCTGGCGAGTAGCTTGATGGTGGCCGTGTCTTTGTACTGCTTCGATGCGATGCGGGAGAACAGGGTGGTCAGAAAGTAAGGCCCAGCGTTGATCAACGAGCCCAACAAGAGAACAGGAGGAAACACCAGGAACACGACTGCTGCTTGAACCACCAAGATGACGGGCAGCCATTTGGACTCGATGGCAGGTGGTCTGTCGAGATCGTGGTCCTCGAGCTTCACCTCGTGGAGCGCCTGATCATAGGCGGCGACGCGATGGAGCAATTCCTGCACGTGGTCGGGCTCCGCTTGCAAGCGTGCGTAGTACGCCTTCCAGACCCTTGCCATCCCCAATGTGCGCTCGACCATGCTCGGTGCTTTGAGACTCGCGCCCGCTCTTTGTCCTCGCTCCGCTCGCATGAGTGTTCTCACGCGATTCATCAGCTGATTCAGCTCCCAGCTTTCGGTCGCGTGGGTGACCTCTTGTAGGACCGGCTCGAGCACGTGGGTCAGCTCGGTGTTTCGAGCGTGTAGTGCCTCGTCATCGCCTTCGGGGACATGCGCCAAGAGCTCGGGCGGAAGCTCTATCGGCGCATGGAATTCGACGAGGGCGTTCGAGCGGAAGGAGGTCTTGTCGTTATAGTGGAGGCCAACCGGGATGATCACCGGTGGAACGCCGTTTTCTGCGCAGAGTTGCTTGGTGCGGTAGTAGAGCCGCGCGGCGCCGGTCTTGAGCTCTTGCAGAAACGGATCGTCGTGACTGACCCCTTCCGGGAACAACGCCGCGAATCCGCCATCGCATACCGCCTGCGCCAACGCGTCGAGGCTCTGCCGGTTCGCCTTTCGCCGGGTCTCGTCGTCCGCATCCTTGAGGTCGGACGCACGGTAGAGCGGCACGGTGCCGAGCGCGCGCATCAGACGCCCGATGAGTGGCCACTTGAACAGTCCATCACGCGCGCCAAACACGACTGTTCTCGGGAAGGCGCTGATGATGAGCCCGGGGTCGACGAGGCCATTGGGATGCCAGGCGATCAAGATCCCCCCGCCCGTCTCCGGCACGTGTTCCACTCCGCTAACCTCGATGCGGCGAAAAAACAGCCCCACCAGAAACCGCACGACCCGCACCGCGCTACTCCGGGTAACCGTCACGTACCGATACTATCCCGAAAAAAAGGGGTCAGTCCCCTTTTCAAAAGGGTTAACCCCTAGAACAAGGGGACTGTCCCCTGTTTCTGATACGCGCTAGACCCGGCGGGTTATGAGGTGTGGGCTCGCTTTGGCTTGGTTGTTGGTGCTAGCCGCTCTCGGCTTGGCGTGCAGCGAGAAGGCGGAAGAGCGGGTCGCCGATCGTGCTCCGGCTCAGGTGGCTCCCGAACCCGTGGGGCCTGCCGACTATGTTGGGACGGAGACCTGTGCCTCTTGTCATGAGGCTGAGCACCAAAGCTGGCTCGGGTCGCATCACGACCTCGCGATGCAGAAGGCGACGCCAGACACCGTGCTGGGCGACTTCAACGACGCCGAGGCGAAGTACTACAAGGAGACCGTGCGATTCGTTCGTGACGGGGACGCTTTCGCGGTCGAAGCGCTGGGCGCAGATGGGAAGCGTGGGCGCTTTCCGGTGGTCTACACGTTCGGAATAGAACCGCTTCAACAATACTTGGTGGAGGTCGAGCCCGGGCGTCTGCAGTCCTTTCTCTTCGCTTGGGATACGCGTCCCAAAGGGCATGGCGGCCAACGTTGGTTCCACCTTCAGCCCGACGAGTACATCGAGCCGGGTGATGCGCTGCACTGGACTGGACCGAGCTACAACTGGAACCATGCGTGCGCCGACTGTCACTCGACGGCGGTGAAGAAGAACTACGATCGCGCGTCGAAGCGCTACTCGACCGAGTATTTCGAGATCAACGTCGGCTGTGAGGCTTGCCATGGAGCAGGCTCACGGCACGTCGCGCTCGTAGAGGCCAAGGCCAAACGCGCTCCCTCCAACAACGGTTTCGACCGTCGTCTCCCAAAGCCAGAAAAACGCAGGTGGTCGTTCGTTGACGGGCGTAACATCGCTGTGCTCGCCACATCGCAACCGAGCGATGAGGTCAAAACCTGCGCGCCCTGCCATTCACGACGCGCTGATTTTGGAGGCAGCGACATCGCCTATCACGACCGCTACCGCCTCGCGGTCCTCGACGAGTTGCTCTACTTCGATGACGGACAGATCAAGGACGAGGTCTTTGTCTATGGTTCGTTCTTACAGAGCAAGATGCATGCGGCAGGCGTAGTATGCAGCGACTGTCACGGTGGGCACAACGCGGGTCTCCGCGCGGACGGCAACGCCTTGTGCACCCGCTGCCATCAGGCCGATGTCTACGACGGCCCGCAGCATCATTTCCACGAGACAGGAACGGCAGGGAGTCTATGCACGGACTGCCACATGCCTCAGCGCACGTACATGGTGCTCGACGATCGCGCAGATCACCGCTTTGGCCTTCCGCGTCCCGCGCTGTCCGAGCAGATCGGCGCTCCGGACGCATGCACGGGTTGTCACGACAACAAGAGCCCGCAGTGGGCGGAGGCTCGCATCGCCGAGCACTTCGAGACTCGCGTCGACCACGCCTTCGCCCAGGCGCTGCACGCCGCGAGAACACAGCGGCCGGAAGGCGAGCCGGGCCTCGTCGAGCTCGTTGCTGCCGGGTCTGCTCCGGATATCGTGCGCGCGACGGCACTGCTCGAGTTGCGCAACCTAGCCTCCCCCGCGCTACCCGCCCTGTTGATGCGTGCGGCGCACGACCCAAGCCCCGTCGTCCGGCGCACGGTGGCGGTCGCTGCTCGGGATCTCCCCTCCGATCAGCGCGTCGAGGTCGTCCGCGGGATGCTACGTGACCGGGTGCGTACGGTGCGGGTCGAAGCGGTTGCTGCGCTGCTCGGTACCAACGCACGCGGGTGGAGCGCGCCTGATCGGGACGCGCTGAAGAAAGCCACCAGGGAGTACATCGAGGTCCGCGCTTTCAATGCCGACCGGGGCGACGGCCTCGTCGACTTGGCGCACGTCGCGATGCTTGCCGGCGACTTCAAGCATGCCGAGGACGATCTCCGCGAAGCGCTCGATGTCGATCCGACGTTCACAGCTGCGTACGTCAACCTTGCGGACCTCTACCGAGGTCAGCAGCGCGACGAGGAGGCTGAAGCGGTCCTACGCGAAGGGCTGAAGGCCGCCGCAGATCGAGCCAGCGTCGAATTCGCTCTCGGCCTGACCTTGGTTCGGCTCGAGCGTCATGCGGAGGCGATGGGGCATTTTCGCCAGGCGCACGAGATCCGACCTGAAGTCATTCGCTTTGGGTATGT
>CAZHPJ010000127.1:0-7541 GCA_964534585.1 uncultured Sandaracinaceae bacterium
CGCTCCCACCGGTGATAGCGATCGCGGCTTCGGACGGCGTAATGGTAATCCCTACGTTGCCAGGCCAGTTGAGCCCGATCTGGTGGCTGTAGCGGTCCTGAATCGAGACGAAGTACAAATCCAAGCGGATGTTTTCCCGCCCACCGAACCCTCGATCCGCGTCTGCCGCGAGCACGCGGATCGTATATTGCAGCTGCGCCCCGTCGTTCTTGATCAGCAGGAGAGACGTAATGCCCTCTTGCTTTCCCACGATCACAAATCGACTTTGGTCGCGGGTAACGCGAATATCTGCGAATCCGGGCGCTCCCTCGGAATAACTCCTGACACCGTGAGCAGACAGACTCCTTTGCTCGCCGACTCGGAGAACCATCGAACGGCCTCCTTCGACTTCCGCGGCGGCATTGAGCTCGAACATGGCCATGAGGAGCGCCACGCCCACGAAACCGGTCTTCTTCTGGACAGAGCACATCCTAGTCCACCTTCTCGATCCGCAAGCGCCGTTGCCGACGGGCTCGCTTCTCCTGCTCGAGGACGTCGGAGTCATCCGTTTCCGTCAGGCTCTCGTTTATCTCGAGGTCGTCCTCGTTGCGCAGGACGAGACTCAATGTTCCGTTGCGGCGAGCTTGGGCGAGCAAGCTCGCTTGATCGATCGCGACGAGGAGCGTTACCGAATCCGATCTGATCGGAGAGATGTCTTCGTCTATTGCACCGAAGTTGCTCCCCACGGCGAGAACGAGAAGGTTCTGCAGAAGTGGGAGTGTGACGACTTTCGCCTCCAAGCCCGGTTTGGCCTTGGTCAGCAAGACATCGACCCGATCGCCCGGGCGCATCAAATTGCCAAACGCGCGTCGGCCGACTCCGGTGAGGCTCATCGCCCGCATCCCTTTTGGAATGCGGCTGGAAAACGAGCTTCGGTCGTGCCGGGTGGTGGCCAAATCCGTCCATAGCAGGGTCTGGTTTGCCTCGAGACCGATCGACGCGCGGACGCCCAAGACCCTGGGGAGGTCGGACGCGAGAACTTGGCGATCTTCGAGGTAGTTTTCCGGCAGGGTGCGCACCACCAGCATCTGCTCGATGAGGGGCACACCGGCCGTAACGTCTTGCCTCATCGCGAGAAGCTCGACAGGCTCGCCTCCCCTAGCTTCATGCTCAAACTGCCGCACGTAGATGGTGAGAAGCACGAACCCCAATGCGGCGATGGCGGCCGACGCGATCATGGCGATGCGATTCATGAGCACACGCCTGTCGTCATGATGGCTCCGACGCCAGAATGGTCAGAACCGTGTGTGACGTTTCGCCAGGGTGCGATAGCACGGTGATGAGACGATCGTCCTTCCGGGCAGAAATCATGTGGATGCCGTCGATCTGTATCGATTCGGAGGGGTTGCGCTCGATGATCGTCCAGCCGTTTCTGGGAAGCTCGCTTCGATAGAACGATGCGAGATCTTCCGCGGACTTGGCAACCACGCGATAGATCACGACACTACTAGGCTGCCCCGCCTCCCGTGCAGAGAGGATGCGCTGCGAACCGGGCGGGCGAGGCACTCCATCGAGGTCGCGACCCGCAGCGTCCGCGCCTGCGTGAGGCAGCATCCGGTAGAGGTTGACGGCGGAGTCGGCCCACATCGTGAGGAGAAACGTCTTGTCCTCCGAGCCACTCGTGACGCGACGCGCGCGGACGTATCGAAGGTCGCCCACCTCCTGCAAATCCCCGGTTTCGGAGAAGCGGAGGACCCGATTGGCAAGCATGCCTAGGGCTTGCGGCGCATCGCCCATATCGAGGCATGCGACATACCCATCACTTTCGTCGCGTGCGGTCTGCATCGCGATTGTCATTCCGCAAAGGGCTTCATAGTGGGCGAGGACGTCCGCAACGGGGGCGTCGACAGTCCGGGTTCGAAAAGAGACGCGGATGCCGTTCAGCTGCAGCTGACGGACCGGTTCGTGGGGGGCGTCTGGGTACCGCATGACTTCCGCGCCAACCTCCCAAAGAACCTCCCGGACGTCGGCCCGGACGGAGCGGACGGAGCGCAGGAGAAACGCGGTGGCCAGCACGCAAACGGTGGCCAGAAAGAACCACAACCGGAGGGCGGGTACCAGAACGGGCCTTCTATGGAGCGCACGGCGGCCTGGGGCCTTGCCGCTATCTGCAGACTTCATTCGCGTACTCCGTTGTCCGCAGACCCGTTCGGCAGGCGTGCTCGAGCACGCTTCTGCCAGTGTCTGTGCGCCGCGGGGTGGTGTTGCAGAGGAGTGTGGTCACCCCGTACTGCGAGGTCAGACCCGAGCCCACCATCGCTGGCGTCACGGCCTCTGCGAGACCAACACCGCTAGTCGATCTCCCGAGGAGGTACCGACCGACGTTGCCGAGAAACGACTCCAAAGAGAAGTGACTATCGTGTACCGCGAGCACATCATCGAGACCCCCTGCGCGAATGTCCCCTTCGATGCGCCCACACTCGCCGCTCCGACAACTTTGAGCGGGGCACTCGCCCGAGTCCGCCTGTAGCCACGCTAGGCGCCTTGCGCGCGACTTCGCCTCGAGCTTCGCGCTATACGCTCCGTTTAGCGCGACAACTCCCGCCAGCGCTGCGATGAAGACGGGGAGACTGACGAGCGCCTCGGCCAGCGCCGCGCCTTTCTTTTCTTGAAGCAGTCGTGAGAAGGGTCGGATCATCATGTCCTCAATGGGCCGAAACCGAGTTGACCGAAAAATCGCGTGCGACATCACAGAGGCCTGCGAGACCGTCGAGTGAGCCCCGCCCTCTTGCGCCAGAGCACGCGCCCAGAATTCCTTGCGGAATCCACCCGCGGGAGATTCGGAATCGGCGGAGACGCCCCCGCCATCTCTGCTTCCAGAGCCATTCGGACTTATCCTCGACGCCGTTGAAGTAGTACTCAGCCTGGGCGAATCCAACCCGCCCCACGACGTGGGCGCCGTAGGTGGCGTTGCGACCATCTTCGTTCCCTCCTTGAGCGACGCGAATGCCCTGCTCACCGTGCTGCCAGTGATTCTCATGAGCGCTTCTGCCGATATCGTAGGCCCGGTATTGAAACTCCTCGTGCCCCAACCACACGCGGCTCCCATCGGCGCGGTTCGCGATGACGCGTCGAGGTGACTCGACAACGCTGTCAACACACGTCCTACGTTTACCCAGCCGTAGTGCCCTGCTGACGGCGCCACCGAGAAACCTGAGAAGCCACCGGGGGACCTTGGAGCTCACGTTGCTCAATCGGTTACCGAGGCCGTCTGCGGCTCGATCGCAGAGCGTCCCGATATCATCCTTTTCGACGGGTAGGCCTCGGCCCCCTCCGGGGAGACGCGGCCCGAGGAGGGGCACGACGAATCCGCCAGCGACAGGTGGGTCGTAAGCCTGCTGGAAGGCCATGGCATCGACCGCGCGCGCCTGCGCCAACAAGGGATAGCCGTGCTGCACTGCGTTGTGAGCCGCATCCAAAGCGTCGTGGGCAACCCGGACAAATTGCTCGACCGCATCGCCTACACTTTCAACCGTGCTCTCTATCGGCGTGAGCACGGCAATGAGCGCAATCGCTTTCGGGGCGAGGACGAGGGTCGCGGTCAACCCGTGGAGAACAACGAGAATGACTTCGAGAAGCACTTCCACACTGCGAACGACCAGAAGAATTCCGGCGGTGACGGCCATCACGACATTGAGCAAAGCGTGCAGGTTCATTCCTGTGGCGCCCATGACCGATGCGGCATGCGCGCCTGCGTCGGCGCCGTCTTGCATGATGCGCCTGTAGATCACCGCGTCCCCTACGCCCAAGATGTAGTAGAGGGTTCCGATCAGGAAGATCGCCATGAAGAGGGAGATGAGCATCATGGCTCCGCGCGTCTCCTGGATTAGACCTGCACGTCTCGTAGGCATCATGAGCCCTGCGCTCGATACTCGTAGGGCGCGTCATGGATCATGAGCGTCGTTTCGTGCTGCAGGCCTCGGAACCGGCCTCCGACGAAACTCTGTGCGAGGGGAAAGAAGGCTTCGCTGAGCTCGTCCCGGGCCTCGAGGTCGCCGAAGGCCTGACACAAGATCGTGCGCGCGAGGGGCACCGTGCACTGGTAGGCGTAGGTAACCCGCACGGTGATCTCCGGCCCGGTCGCTACGGCCCCCCGCAGGCCCGGGAAGGTCACCGCAACGGCGAAAGGTTGGTAGTAGAGCGCGC
Source organism: uncultured Sandaracinaceae bacterium (assembly GCA_964534585.1). Classification (GTDB taxonomy): domain Bacteria; phylum Myxococcota_A; class Polyangia; order Polyangiales; family Houyiibacteriaceae; genus SG8-38. The sequence continues at coordinate 4,186 of CAZHPJ010000127.1, forward strand.
TCAGGAGCCGTCGCTCGCCTCCGATCGCCTTCGCGATACTCGATTGGGAGTCGCGACCAACATTGACCGGCGCGAGCGGCATCAAGGGAATGTGGGCAGCTAGGCGGATCGTATTGAGGCGCGACCTTCCGAGGTTGGCGAACGTTTCCTCCGAGAACGCCGACACGACCGAATCCGTGGTTGGCCTGTCCCGTAGCGCCGAACCCACACGGCCGAGCGCCCTCCCGATGTCAGAGGCGGTCACGCGATTGCGGCCAACGCTCATCTCGGGTTCTCCCCCGTACTCGTTGGGGTCGTCCGGAAGAACCACGACCGCAGAACGCGCGGCCGAGTCCGCCGAGTGCTTCACCATCAGGTCGGCGTGCGCAATGAAGGAGAGCTGAACCACGCACAGGAAGAACGTCCACACCGGAACGAACGCAATGAGAAACTCCAAGAAGACGACCCCACTTTGGTCTGCAAAGAGTGAGCTCGGGAGCGGCCGCGGATGCATCACAGCTCGCTCCACGCAAGCATGAGGTGTGGAGCGGCGAAGATGCCCGTTGCCAGAAAGATCGCCCCTCCCATTCGAACGGGAGTGGACAAGGCGTCACATGGCTCTCGACGCCACCGGTTCGGAAGCAATGGGTCGAGGGCCTGCGTGAGGGCATTGCCAAGAGTTGCCAGCAATGCGCCCTTCCACGCCAGCGCCCCGCAGGCGAGCATCAGGGCTACTGCAAGGGCTCCCAGTTGGATCTCGAGCCCGACGAGCAGGTCAAACCCGGTGATTGCCCCGAGAGCGCCGAACACTTTGACGTCACCACCACCCATCGCACCACGGCGAAACAGAAGATAGGGAACGAGGGCGCTCAGAAAGGCGGCTGCGAAACTGTGCAGCGCGTACTCGATGCCGAAAGCAAGTCCGTACGCGAACGGGGCAACCACGATCGGCGGAAGTGTCAGCCAGTTTGGGATCTCGCCTCGTCTCCAGTCACAAAGCGCCGCCGTTGTCGCGACGCCGAGAGCCAAGCTCATAGCGGTGGTGACGGCCACATTCATCGTACCGCCTGCTACTGCACGACGTCCGCGATGTAGCCGTCGGCTGCCTGGACCTCACCGATCAAGGTCTCACCAAACTGCTGCCATGCGGCAATGCCGACGACTGCGATCAATCCGAGGACGATGATATACTCGACGGTGGTAAGACCGCGCTGATCCCGCACGAGTGTCCTCTTGCTGTTTGCGTCTCTGTCCATGAGTGCCTTCCTCTCTCAGGGCATCGGTAAAAGGATGAAGAGTTTCGTCAGGTAGTAAGCCTGGACGAGCGGTACACCGAGCCCGTACAGCGCAAGACCCGCCGCGAGAACGACGATTCCAGTCAGCAACGTGTACTCCGCGAACACCACGCCCCCTCATCGGCCGTGACGGGCCGGTGTTGCTTGCTCATTCGTGCGAGACCTGGGCGGACGAAGCGAGGCGAGGCGGATGAATTTGCCCTTTTACGAAGGGGTTTGACCTCTTTTTTCCTTGTTCTGCTTGGAGGAAGAATTGCGTATGGACAGGGTTTCGGGCGGCTGGTTTTATGGTGTATCGACACCTCGCAACGGAGGTGGGTCGCATGGTGTGTTTGAAGAAGAGCGCTGTGATCAATGCTCCCACGGATAGAGTTTTCGCGTATGTGACTGAGCCCGCGACGATGTCCGAGTGGCTCCCGAGCATGGTTGAGGTCCGGGACATTATTGGGACCGGCGCGGGGCAACAGTACGGCTGGACATATAAGTATGTAGGTCTCCTGCTCCGCGGGCAGAGCACGGTGGTCGAATATGTTCCTAACGAGATTTCTGTCACTCAGAGCATCGGAACGATCGGCAGTATTTGGACGGTCGGCGTCGAACCCCACGAGGAAGGCACCACGCTCACGATTGAAATCGAATACGACATCCCCATCCCCGTGTTGGACAAGTTGGCGGAGCGAGGCGTCGTGAGGCGCGACACACGGAGCCTCGAGTTGGCGCTGACCAACGTCAAGGAGATGCTGGTGAGCGAGACTGACCCCTTTTTAGCGGACTTGAACCGTGGTGGGGCGATCCTCCGGCATCGGTAGGATCGCGTTCCAACCTGGGGGCAGGATCGGTTGGGTGAAGTGGAACAGGTAGCGGGCGTCTACGGGGGAAAGATTGATGCAGCCGTGGCTGCGGCGGCGGCCAAAGTCGTCGTGCCAGAACGCTGCGTGGAAGCCATAGGAACCCTTGAAGAACTGGACCCAGGGGACGTCTTGGATCGAGTAGTTCTTGGCGATGTCGGTGCGTTCGATGTCGTCCATGTCGGAGTAGGCGAGCTTCACCCAGATTTGGAACGTGCCGATTGGGGTTTCCAATTGCTTGGTGTTCCTGCCGGTTGAAACCAAGGTTGCGAACATCGGCGTCGTTCCCTCGTAGGCCACTAGTACCTGGCGTTTGACGTCGATGTCGATCCAGCGGTCGGTTGGGCGCACGCCTTCTGGCGGTTCGATGAGCTCAGCGCGCGCGAGCTCCGCTGTCTTGATCCAGCCACCCCCGGCGAGCTTGGCCCATGCGCCTTTGGTCGCTTCGATGTGCACCAGCGCATGCCGGTCGAGGCGTTTGACGACGCGCCCCTGGGGCCGTTCGTGCACCTTCGCGGGTCTCGGTGAGACCCATGCAAGGTCGAGCGGTTCGCCTGAGGTCAGCTTCACGCCCTTGAACGCGCTGCCATCGACGAAGCGCACCGACCCGCGCTCGATCCAATAGTGCCGTCGCGTTCGGATGAACTCGACGCCTTCATACACCTGCTCTCCCGTCACGACGATGCCAAAGCTCTTGCCGAGTGCCTCGACGTAGTCGTTTCTGAAGTAGTCGCTCGGATGTGCATAGGCGCGCGTGCCGTCGAAGCGAATGAAGGCGTAGCGCTGGGGCAAACGAGACCCGTTACCGGACCATTCGTCGATCTTGGGCCCCGGTGCCTTGGGAGACAGCCGAACGTGCGCTTCGCAAATGAAGAGCTGATCGCTGGTTTCATACCACACGCCCGTAGAACAGCCTGCGCCGAACACCCGGCGCGCGAAGCCGAGCCGAGTGCCCGCGCCGACGGTGCCGCGGCGGCGTGATTCGCTGCTAGGCGCGAGCATCACGGGCGCGCCGTCGTCGACGACTTCGATCGAACGGGCCCACGAGGGCGCGGGGGCCGCGGTCTGCCCCACGGCAGCTTGCGCCGCAACCGGCCGCGGCCAACCGGAAGCTATCGCCGCGATCAACAGAAACGCAACCCCACCCATGGCTTCAATATAGATGGGGCGGCGTGGAAAGGCTCAATCTTCGTCGTCGGCGCCGTTGGTTTCGCCACGTAAACCGTAGCGCTTC
>CAZHPJ010000128.1:0-7487 GCA_964534585.1 uncultured Sandaracinaceae bacterium
ACCGTAACCGAAAGACGTATTGGTTTCCAGCCACTGGCCCGCCTTGCCGCTCAGCCCCTATGCGTGCAGCAAGGCCAGCTTCGAGCTCTACCTGCGGGCCTACGGCCAGATCTCCGGGCTGCGCTACACGATCCTCCGCTACGCCAACGTCTACGGGCCGCGGCAGGACCCTCACGGCGAAGCCGGCGTCGTCTCTATTTTCCTCCAGCGGCTGTTGCGTGGCGAACCGATTCAGGTCAACGCGCGCGCCGAGGAGGGAGACGACGGCTGTGTTCGCGACTACGTCTACGTGCGCGACTCGGTCCGGGCGAACCTCGCGGCGTTCGAGGGCGCGCTCGACGGTCGCACGATCAACATCGCGAGTGGCATCGCAACCACAACGCGAAACTTGGCCGAGCGGCTGGTCAGCATCGTCGACAAGCCAGCGATCGTCAACGATGGCGCCTACCGTCCCGGTGACCTCCGGTGTTCGGTTCTCGATCCAGCGGTCATGGTTTCGATTCTCGGAGAGCCGACTCCATTGGAACGAGGGTTGACAGCCACGACCGAGTGGTTCCGCAACGAGGCGCTATCATCGTGAGCGAGCGTGTTGCGGTCGTGGGGCTCGGGTACGTGGGTCTCCCAGTGGCGTTGGCCTTTGCCCGCAAGTTCGAGGACACGGTCGGTTTCGACATTTCCGAGGCCCGCGTGAGCTCGCTCTGTGGGAACCACGATGGGACCGGTGAGGTGACCGAAGCCCAGCTCCGCGAGAGCAGCCTGAAGCTCACCAACGATCCCGCCGATCTTCGCGGTTGCACGTTCTTCGTCGTTGCGGTGCCGACCCCCATCGACGCGGACCGTCGCCCGGACCTCGGGCCGCTCCTGTCCGCGACCCGGATTGTGGGCAACGCGCTCGCGCCGGGGGCGGTGGTCGTCTACGAGTCGACCGTCTATCCCGGGCTGACCGAGGAACAATGTGGGCCACTCCTGGCCGAAACATCGGGCCTGCGCCAATCGCGAGACTTCAAGCTCGGCTATTCGCCGGAGCGTATCAATCCAGGTGACAAGCTCCACACGTTCGAGAAGATCATCAAGGTCGTTTCAGGTGAAGATGCCGAGGCGCTGGACCGTGTGGCTTGCGCTTACGAAAGCGTGGTCGATGCAGGCGTTCATCGTGCGGCTTCGATCAAAGTTGCCGAGGCAGCGAAGGTCATCGAGAACACCCAGCGTGACCTCAACATCGCGTTGATGAACGAGCTCGCTCTAATTTTCGATCGAATGGGTATTCGAACGAGAGACGTGCTCGCAGCCGCGGGAACCAAGTGGAACTTCTTGCGGTTCACACCCGGCTTGGTCGGCGGGCATTGTATCGGGGTCGACCCGTACTACCTGACCGCGAAGGCCGAAGCGCTTGGATACCATCCGGAAGTCATTCTTGCGGGACGTCGTATCAACGACGACATGGGTCACCACGTGGCGCGGCGAACGATTAAGCTGCTTCGCAAGCAGGATCGCGCCATCAAGGGTGCGCGCGTCGGCGTGCTCGGGCTGACGTTCAAAGAGAACGTGCCCGATCTGAGGAACAGCCGAGTGCCGGACATCATCAACGAGCTCCGCGAGTACGGCATTGACCCGATCGTCCACGACCCCATGGCCTCCGGCGAGGAAGCGCTCCGCGAGTACGGCACCGAGCTTCGGCCTCTCGACGCGCTGAGCGACCTCGACTGTGTCATCCTCGCTGTCCCCCATCAGCAGTACCTCGATCAGCTCGATCGTATCGTTGGCAGCATCCGAGAAGGCGGTTTGTTCATCGACGTGAAGTCGCTGATCTGCGCCAGTGACTTGAGAAGCGACCTGCTCTACTGGAGCCTCTGAGCCGCTAGAATAGGCGCTCGGGGACGAAGATGATGTCCCCCGCGGCGACTTCGATATCCTCGGCCTGGCCCTTGGTGACGCGTGCCACGGGAACCCGATAGCGGATGATCTCCTTGCCCACCCGCCGCGTGACGACAGCGCCGTCGCGGTCAGCCAGTGACGAGAAGCCCCCCGCCATGCTGATCGCTTGCACGACCGTCATCCCGGGCTCGAGGGGGAACGTGCCCGGATTGGCGACCGCGCCCACCACGCTGACGCGCTTGGAAACATACTTCTCGACGTAGACCGACACCTGCGGAGTGCGCATGAGGTCCCGAGCTCGGAGCGCATTCTGAATTTTTTCAGCCACTTCGGTTGGCTCGAGGCCGTTGACCTGAACAGTGCCAAGGAGTGGGAAGTTGATGGTGCCGTCCGAGGCCACTTGGTGGCTCCCCGCCATCGCATCCTCGCCGTAGACGCGCACGGAGAACACGTCACCCGGCCCGATGGTCGTGTCGTCGGTGGCCGGAGGCGGTACCTCGGTGACTTGCACGCCGCGCTTGCTACAAGCGGACGAGTTGAACACCAGGAGTGAAAGAGCCGTGATCAGTAAAATACGCGGAGACCAAGCCATGCTTCAAACCTCTGATAGTTCGCGGCGGGATCGAGCAGCGGATCGGTTCCCAGGTATTGGAAGTCCGTCAAGTCCGCTAGGTAGCCGGCCTCCCCGAACAGGGCCAACCAGGCCTTGAACCGGTACTCGCCGAAGACGCCGGCGTAAAGACGTGTGTCTTCTCGGCGAGGCTGGTTGCCGAGCAGAGTGCCATCGGGACTGATCGCTATGCCGGATGTGTCGAACGACACCCAGGTCTTGAGCCCCAGCTGAAGCGCGCCCGAAAGGGTAAACCGCGCGTCCGCGTAGAGACGGTTCTCTAGGGTGAAGTTGCCGATGAATGACGGGCGATAGTCACGGTTGAAGCCTGCAACCAGCGCTATCGTAGGCCGAGGACGCCACGTCGTGTCCAGGCGAGCGATCACCCCGTCGAAATTTTCGCCGAGCTCGTAGAACCCTACGGCGTATCCGATCAGTGCCGTGATCGAGAACGTCTCCGTGATCGAGCCATTGTAGCCGATCGAGTTCGAGACTCGGTTGTTGTCGGACAGCAGGGTCGCAGAGGCGAGGATCTCGTCCGGGTTTTGGTATCTCTGGCCGGCATAGTCGAAGGTATAGACCAGGGCCGAGCTTGGAAAGAACAGCCAACTCAATGAGGCCGGCACCCGATGGGTCACGTTGTTTCCGTATTGGAAAATGCTCGCGTCGAAGAACCCGATGACGTTGGTGTAGCCCACCCGGCCCTCGAGCACTTGGCTCTTGCTGCGGCCTACGAGATCGAGCGAAGCCGTGTTGGTGTTGCTGCCGTAACTGGCCGTTTCGCCCTCGACGGTGTTCGCGTTGGTGAAGGGGCGCACGGTTCGAAGGAAGACGTCCCGCACCTGCAGCGAAAAGACCTTGGAGGGGTTGTAGGAGACGTCGATGTGCGCGTCCCCACCGAGGTTGTCGGGGATCCGATCGGTGAAGTAGTGGTAGTAACTCGCGCCAAGGCCGCCGCGAAACTGGATTTTCTGCGGTTCGGCTTTGTTGGTTTCGCCCTGGCTCTGCCGTTCAGTCCCCTCGGTGGCAACGTCGAGATACCCGATGAGGCGGAGGATGAACGAGTCTTCCTGGTTCGTGTTTTGAAGGAAGACATTCGAATCGTAGCCACCCTCGAGTGACAAGCCTGGGTGCAAGACGAGCCGTCCGGCCTTGATGCCGGGGCCCTCTCGGGACGCTCGGTCGGTGTCGAAGCCCTGCGCGTCTGCGGTTGCCGGCAGCAACGCGACGCCCAAGACGGCCACCAAAGCCAGAGCGAACTCTAACTTCGAGCAGCAGCGCATGATCCCTTGCTCCCCCCGCGCATACCAAAACCGTTCCGCTAGCTAGTTCACTCCGCTGACCGGTGGGGGAATATACGGGATCGGCCAGTCCGGCATGCTGGTGATCACGACAGGACGCTCATCGGGAACAAACAGGTCGACCTCTGCTTTCACCTGGGTGTCGCCAGTGTCGAATAGATCCTGGCCCACACACTGGTTCGCGGCTTGGGCCAACATCTTGAACTTCCGGGACAGTACGCCGATCACGGTGAACTCGTGGTTGCTCCGGCCGGAGTCACCGCTGGCGATGGCCTCGTTCAACGCGACCTCTCGGCGCTTGATATTCTGAAGGTTGGCGTTGCACTGGCCGAGCTTGTCGTCCAAGCACGTCGCCCGAATGATGTCCTTTTCGCGCTTCGCGCTCTGCAGCGCCTGCGACTGGGCGGCACAGCTCGCGCTTGCGTTCCCCACCGCGGCCTTCGCAGCCTTGCTCTGCGCCGCTGGAGACAGGGTTTTCTCCTCGGTCGAGGAGCCCATTGGCTTGACCTTGATGACGTCGACCGTCGAATTGCCGCCCTCTTGAGCCACCGCGTAACCCAAGCTTCCCCCAACGATCAAAGCGCTCAAGAGCACCTGTCCTACGGTCCCCATTCCTTTAAACATCAACGATCCCCTAAACTTGCGGCGATTATACGCTCCGCCATTCCCGTGTCAATGGATGCACAATACAGTTAAGCAGCAATAGTGTGGTCATGTCGAAGTTAATTCTGAGGCTGGAACACAAAGGGATAACGGAAGCTAACGCTGCCTCCGTCCGGCCCCGGATTGAAGCGGAAACGACCGATAGTCCTCGTGACACAGTCAGCGACGGCCAGGCTGCCGGTCGTATTCTCGATCGCCTTGGCGTCGGTCACGTTGCCCCGTTCCTGGATGGTGAAGGTCACGGTGACCTTGCCGGACAGGCTCGGATTCTTGCGAAGCTCGGACTCATAGCAGCGGGTGATCGACTTCAAGCGCTGTTTGATCTGCCGTTGCACGAGCGCTGCATCGAACTCGCCGCTACCTCCGACGTCGCCGCCGCGGTTGAGTCCGACATTGCCGCGGATCTCCCGCTCCCGGATCGCTTTGCCTTCCTGGGCAGCCTTTCCGGCGCCCTTGGTCTTCTTGAGTGTACCAAGGCCTGCCTTTTGCCCGCTGCCGCCGCCGCTACGCGTGCGCAGCTTGCCCGCTTCGCTCTTGGTCGCAATCCCCACACCGGAGGCTTGCGCCAAAACATCCGCCGCGTTCCCGGTGACGGCGCCTCCCGCAAGCACGTCACCGAGGGCTCCGCCTTCCCCACCGAGCGCGCCGAGTAGCATTGCTTCAGCTTGTGCGGCGGCCTCTTGCGCGATGCGCGCGCGGCCTTCGGCGCTCGCACCCGGCTCCTGTGCTGCGGCGGCTTGCCTGCCTTTGGCCTTGACCGGCTTCTTGGCCGGCGCCTTGGACTCTGCCTCTTCCTCTTCGCCCGCGCCCTCTGCCACTTCCTCTTCGACTGTAGGTGGCTCCATCGGCGCCTCGAAGATCAAGCGGGCCAGGCTGTCCGGCACCTCTTGGACGCCCCTGTCGACCTCCCAGTCAGCGTTCTCCATGTAGATGATGAATCCGAAGAACACCATGTACGAGAAGATGACCCAGGTCGTGAACGTCCAGTCGATGTTCTTGACGAACCCTCGCTGAACGCCGGCTGGCAATTGTGGCTTCGGCGTAATCGGTGGCGCCGAGACGAACTCGAAGAAGACAGTGAAGTCCCCCATTCGGATGTTGCCGCGTGACGTGTCGGCTAGCTTGATTTGATAGTGCGTGCCGGCGTTTCGCGCGGCGCCTGTTTCGCGAAGGTGCTCGAGCTTCTGCACGCCGCCAGGCAATGCGACCTTTCCGGTCATATCCCCTGTGAAGTTCAGGATGTAGTCGTCACCGACGAGTTGGAAGAGCTCGAAGCGCGACTCGAGCTTCGCGGGGAGCGTTCCAGACTTGATGATGAGGTGATTCTTGGCGGCCGTTCCGATCGAGACGGTCTCCCGCCGGCGCACGATGCGCTCCTCGACGATTTTCTTGTCCCGAAACAGACCGATGCGCAGGACCTTCGGGCCGGCATGCTTCATCGGGACCGCCTGCATCGCCATCGTCATGGCACCAGGACGCGCTCCCCGTCTCGGAGTCTGCGGTTGCCCCATTAGAACGGTTCCTTCTGCACGCTGCGGACGACCTTGCGGAGGAAGGTCGTGCGAAGCTCGAGTACTTCATAACCCAGGTTGGATCGGTTGAGGATGTAAAACGCGTTGGGCTTCTGGACCCGGCCCTCGATGACGATCTCTTCGAGCTGGATGACCCGCGGTTGGCGCTTCCTGCCCCCTTGGGCGAGCGCTGGTGCCATCGACACGGCGACCAGAAGCAGCGCAAGCAATACCGTTGAAGCCCATCGTCTCATCAGGTGCCTCCCTGTTCGCGTTCGATCCGCCGTCGGGCTCGTTTGATCATTCGATCCAAGTCCCGAAGGTACTCCGCCGACTGGTCGTCCTTGGCCAAGCGTGGCCCCATTTCGCCCCGATAGATCTTGAATTCACTAACAGCCTTCTCGTAGGAGGTGAGCTCGTCGAGATCCGGGAAATCGCCGCCAGCGGTGAGGAAGAGCAGACCCAGGCCGTAGTGCGCCTCGGGCAGCTTCGATTGGAGCTCGATGGCTCGCCGGTAAGAGCGCTGGGCTTGCGTCCACTGTTTGCTCGCCCGATACGCGTCGCCGAGGTTGACGTGGACCTCTGGCAGCGTCGGGAGCAGTTGCTCGGCGACTTGGAAGTGTGAGAGAGCGCCCGGGTAGTTGCCACCTGCCAGGAGCTGAATCCCGAGCGCCGTCCGCGCCTCTGCGTAGTTGGGGCGCAGTTGAACCGCCCGCTCGTACGCCGCCATGGCCTCACGCAGTCGTCCGGGCTCGGTCTTGAGCTTCTCGCCTTGCAGGAAGTGGAGCTCGGCCACCTCCGAGTCGACTTGCATGGCTTGCTCGAGGATCGAATCCGCGAGCTCATCCCGCCCCTGCGCCAGGCTCGCTTTCACGAGGGCTACTAGCGCGGGCACGAAGCGCTCGTCGCACTTCAGCGCGCGCCTTGCGGCCATCCACGCTTCGTCGAGGCGTCTAGCTTCGACCAACACCTCGGCGTACAGCGCCTGCATCTCGAGGTTGGCGCGGTACTGGTTGGCCAGCGGCTCGACCGTCGCCACCGCGTCTCGCACCTGGCGTCGCCGAATCTGGACGGTCGAGATGCCGCGCGCGGCCGGCTCATAGTCGGGCATCACGCGCAAGGCGCGCCGATAGTAATTGATCGCGTCCCGTTCGTTGCCTGCGCGGTCGGCCAGCACGCCCAGCTTGTAGAGTGCCGCGTATGCGTTGGGGTCTTTCTGCAGCGCTGCTTGGAAGCTGGACTCGGCCGCGCTGATGTCGTTGGTGGCCGCGGCGCGCACTCCCTGGGCGAACGCCCTTTTTGCCTTCGACGACATCGTTGGCCGGGCTGAACGGCGGCACTGTTCGGCGCGCGTTGCACCCCAGGGGCTCTGCTCTTCGGAGGATGTGGATGTGTCGCCAGCAGGGGTTTCGTCGGGTTTGCTGGCTTCCGGTGCTTCTCCGCCCGACGTGGGCTCGGGCCCGGTCGGCTCGGACGCCGACTTTCCCTGGCAACCGCACGTTGCCAAGAGCATCGAGAGGATCGCCC
>CAZHPJ010000129.1:0-7476 GCA_964534585.1 uncultured Sandaracinaceae bacterium
CTCGAAATGGGATAGCCTTGACCGAATGGACGTCCTGCGCATCGAGAAGCTGATCGTCGATTGCGTCGTCGGTGTGTACCCGCACGAACGCAACGCCTCGCAGCCGCTTCGCGTCGACGTCCAGATGCGCCTCGAGACCGAGACGTCTGCGGTCAAAGAGAGTCTACGCTCCACCATCGACTACGCCGCCACCGCGTCGCAACTGGTGTTCCTCTTGCGCAGCTGCCGCTTCCGTCTCCTCGAAACCGCGGGACATGTCCTGGCCCGGTATATCCTCGCGCCGCCAGCGCCCGACGAGCGCCGCGCTCAGATCGATTCCGCCATGGTCCGTCTCACCAAACCAAACGCGCTTCGGGGCTTTGCAATCCCTTCGCTCGAGATCGAGCGCGCGGCTTCGTGGTGCAACTTCGAGGTCGAAAAGAAGCCATTCGGGACCGTTGACGTGATTTACGAGACCAAGGGCGCCGGCATCTACCGGCTGAACGTCGCCCCCGGCAAGAGCATCCCGCTTCACCTGCATCAGCGGATGCGAGAGTCGGAAATGGTGTTGGGCGATGGGCTTTTGTGTCAGGGGCAGCCCTGTGCTCCGGGGACGGTGCACCGTTGGCCGAGGGGTGCCGCGCACACGTACACGAATCCGACCGACCGGCACCAGACGATCCTCTGCGTCGACTCGCCGCGCTTCATGCCGGAGGACGAGATCGAGGTTGCCGGAGAGCCGGCCGACGTTCCGGCCGAGCCATCGTGGGGCCCCATCGTGGGCTTGCGTTGATATGAAGGTTTCACAGGGTAACGTGATCGTCACCGGCGCGACACGCGGGATCGGACGCGCGACCGTCGAAGCGATCATGGAAGGCGGTGGGAACGTCGTCGCCATTGCCCGCGACGTGGAGGCTTTGAGGGCGCTCGCAGCGTCCGCGCCAGATAATATCCGAGCGGTGGCCGCGGACCTCGCTGATGTGGCCCAGGTCCCGGAGGTTGCGAAACGCGCCATCGACGCGTTTGGAAGGGTCGATGGCTTGGTGAACTGTGCCGGGATTGCACGTTATGAGCCGGTCGGCACGATCGGCCTCGATTCGATCGAGGCTCAGCTTCGCGTCAACCTCGTGGCGCCGCTTCTGTTGTCGCAGGCGGTCGCGGAGCATCTTCGCGGCCGGGGAGGGTCGATCGTCAACGTCTCGAGCACGCTGTCCGAGCACGTCGCTGAAACCACGGTGGTCTATGCGGCGAGCAAGGCCGCTCTCAACACTCTGACGAAGGGCCTCGCTCTCGAGCTTGCACCAGCCGGCGTGCGGGTGAACGCGGTGCTGCCGGGTGGGGTGGAGACGGACATGCTGCGCACCCCCCGCCTTCGCCCGGGCGAGTCTCTCACCGCGCCAGAGCTCGACCAGCGCATCACGGCTCAACTTGCCGCGCTGGCGGCCTTGCACCCGCTTGGCCGGCTCGGAACGGCAGAGGAAGTCGCCGCCGTCATCATCAGTGTGCTCGATCGAACTTGGCAAACTGGAAGCCTGGTCACCATCGATGGGGGCCTGTCAGTCGCGTAGGCTTGAAGGGCCGAGTGTTTTCACACACACTCCGCCGAACGTGGCTCGAACCCAGAAGGTCGTACTCGATGCGGACGCTATCCAACGGAGCATTCGCCGCATCGCCGTTGCGATTCTGGAAGCGACCTCGGGCATCGAAGACCTGACCCTGGTCGGCATCCGCCGAGGTGGGGTCGCGCTATCGATGCGCATCGCGGACGAGATCGCGAAGGTCGAGGGCAGGCCGCCGCCGGTTGGGACTGTCGACATCTCGCTGTACCGCGACGACGCGGCCACGGCGCTCCCCAATCCCAAGATTGGGCCGAGTGACATCCCGTTCGATGTCAACGGCCGTCACGTCGTGCTCGTCGACGATGTCCTTCATACGGGGCGCACGGTCCGTGCGGCCATCGAATGCCTGCAAGACCATGGGCGCCCAGCGCGGATCTGGCTTGCGGCGCTTTGCGATCGGGGAGGCCGTGAGCTTCCCATCGCCCCCGATTTCGTAGGCCGCACCATCGAGATGGACCCGGGCGCGCGCCTCGACGTGTGGGTCGACGCAGCCGGACCAGATCGCGCGGTACTGACGGTGGGGGAGTGATGGAGGCATTCAACCACCGCAGCCTCCTCGACATCGACGGCCTGACGCGCGCCGACATCGAGCGCATTCTCGATACGGCTGAGGCGTTCCTCCAGGTGTCGCGCCGGCCTGTGCGCAAGGTGCCGACACTTCGTGGCAAAACGGTCATCAACCTCTTCTACGAGGCGTCGACACGAACCCGGACTTCCTTCGAGCTCGCAGGCAAGCGGTTGAGTGCCGATGTCATCAATATGAATGTGTCCGCGTCGAGCGTGAACAAGGGAGAAACCCTGCAGGACACCTGCCGGACGCTCGAGGCGATGCATCCAGACGTGGTGGTCATTCGACACGGCGCTGCGGGAGCGCCGAGCTACGTCGCCTCCAAGATCGGTTGCAGCGTCATCAATGCGGGTGACGGGATGCACGCGCATCCGACGCAGGCGTTGCTCGACGCGTTCATCATCCGACGCGAGAAGGGAACGCTCGAGAATCTGGTCGTCACCATCGTCGGCGACATCGCGCACTCGCGTGTCGCGCGGTCCAACGCGCATTTGCTGAAGCTGTTTGGATCCGAGGTCCGCGTCGTCGGCCCGCGGACGTTGCTTCCGGTAGCGGTCGACTCTATCGGCGTGAGGGTGTTCGACCGGCTCGAGGAAGCACTCGAAGGCGCCGACGTCGTGATGGTCCTTCGCATTCAGCGGGAGCGTCTCGGGGGAGCGCTCCTGCCAAGCGTTCGCGAATACGCGCGCACGTTCGGGATCAGCCAGCGCACCATACAACACGCAAAGCCGGATGCCATCGTCATGCATCCTGGGCCGATGAACCGCGGCATCGAGATCGAAAGTGTCATCGCCGACGGTGAACGCAGCGTCGTTCTCGAGCAGGTTGAAGCCGGCCTCGCGGTGCGCATGGCGCTCCTCTATCTGTTTGCCGGCGACACGGCGGAATCGCCGACCGTAGGCGAGGCGGATTGACGGGCGTTCGGACAGGCCTGGATCGCATCGCCGATGGCGATTCGGACGCGGTTCGTCTGGTTGCGGGTCGAAAGGTCGGGTTGCTGGCGCACGCGGCCAGCGTCGATCGGACGCTCCATTCAGCGGCCTCGGTGTTGCGGCGGGCTGGCGCTCAGGTCTCCGCGCTCTTCGGGCCCGAGCATGGCGTTGCGGGGGCCGCGCAAGACATGGTCGGCATCGGCACCCACGACACCGACGAGGTGCCCGTATATTCGCTCTACGGAGACGATGCCGAGGATTTGAGCCCGAAGCCGGAGTGGCTGCGGGGCTTGGATGTGATCGTCATCGACCTGCAGGACGTTGGGTCGCGCTACTACACGTACGTTTGGACTGCTGCGCTCACGATGAAAGTCGCGGCGGCGGTTGGGACCGACGTCCTGATCCTCGATAGGCCCAACCCGCTCGGAGGCGCGCGTGTTGAAGGCGCTCCACAGCGCGAGGGCTATCTCTCGTTCGTGGGGCTGTATCCGATTGCCGTGCGGCACGGGCTCACGATCGCGGAGCTCATGCACTGGGTCTGCGATCGCGAGCACATCGATCGGGGTGTCCTGAATGTGGTCTCCGTGGACGGTTGGACACGCTCGATGGAGTGGAAAGACACGGGTCTCCCCTGGGTCATGCCATCGCCCAACATGCCGACCCTAGACACTGCAATGGTGTATCCGGGCGGATGCCTGGTCGAGGGAACCAAGCTTTCGGAAGGGAGGGGGACCACGCGGCCATTCGAGATCTGGGGCGCGCCTGGCCTGGATGTCGGCCCGCTCTTGGATCTCGAGCTTCACGGCGTCGCGCTGCGGCCCGTCGAGTTCACACCGACATTTCAGAAACACGCCGGCCGAAGTTGCTTCGGTGTGCAGGTGCACGTGACCGACTCATGGGTCTTTCGACCTTACGAGACTTATCTCCGGATGCTCGCTGCGGTGCTCCCTGCGCTGTCTGCCGGAGAGCGCTGGCGCACTGAGGTGTACGAGTTTGTGACCGATCGCCCCGCGATCGACCTTCTCACGGGCGGTCCCGAGTTTCGTGCTGCGGTCGAAGGGGGTGCATCGCTCGACGACGTGTTCGCGCGAGAAGCGCGTGGTGCAGCCAAGTTCGACGATGAGCGCCGCGCAGCGTGGCTCTACGAGAAGTGACGGAAGCCGGTGCGGTCGATATCGATGTCGAGGCCGGCCTCGTCGATCACACGGACGCCGGACCCTTCGATGATCTTCCCGATCTTCGTCCCTAGTGCGGTGGCCTCGGTCGGTTCCGGTGCGGTCCATAGTAGCTCGTAGTCTTCGCCGCCGGTGAGCGCGAGAACCATGGGGTTGAGGTCGAGCGCTTTGCATGTCGCTCGGTATCCCGGTGCGGTCGGGACCGCCCCAGCGTGCAACGTCGCGCCAACGCCTGAAGCGGTGCCGAGGTGTTGCAAGTCTTGGAGACAGCCATCGGAGACATCGATCGCAGCGGTCGCGTGCCTGGCAAGCACCTCCGCCGCTTGGCTATTCGTCGGTGGCCGTCTCCAACGTCTGACGAAGCTCGCGGCATGGTCGAGGTCGAGCGCGCCGGCCTGTAGGATTGCGAGCCCGAGTGCGGCTGAGCCCAGCGTGCCCGTCACGTAGACCGAGTCACCAGGCCGCGCGCCGTCGCGAGTGATCGAGTCGGCGATCGGTACGCCGAAAACGGTCGTCGTCACCGACAGCGATTGGCCCCGACTCAAGTTGCCCCCAATGACTCGAGCTCCCGTGCCGCGCGCGCCTTCGGCAAGGCCTTCGATCAGCTCGCGAAAATCTCCCTCGGCAAAGTCCGAAGGGAGGGATAGGGCGATCACCGAGGCGCTCGGCGTGCCGGCCATCGCCCAAACATCGCTGACGGCCGCGATCATCGCGCGGTACCCCAGGTCACGGCACGAGATGAGGCCAGGTCGGAAGTGGACGTCTTCGATCTGCGTGTCGACCGTGACGATGGTTGGCCGGTTGCTAAAATCGATCACCGCGGCGTCGTCCCCGATGCCGACCACCACCTGCTTCGAGTCGCCCTCCAGATCGAACCGGGTTTTCAACCACTCGATCTTGGCGAATTCATCACGCATTGTCGCCAGCGGCGGGAAGTTTCACGGTACAGATTGTGCCCTCACCGAGCGTGCTGGTCACCTCGATCTTTCCACCATGTCCGTCGACGAGCTGTTTGACGATCGACAGTCCCAGCCCGGCGCCGCCACGAGCTCGGGTCGTGCCGGCGTCGATTTGGTAGAACGCGTCGAAAATCCTGGCCAGGTTCTCCGCTGGGATGCCGATGCCCGTGTCGCGCACCGTCAGAACCACTGCCGGGCGGCTCGCGGGGAACAACGCGGTGCCGAGGCCCGCAGCGCCGCCAGCTTCGAGCTCGCCGGGCTCTGCTGCGAGGACGACCTCGCCGCCCTCGTGGGTGAACTTCAAGGCATTGTCGGCGAGGTTGAGCAAAATTTGCTGTAGTCGAACCTGATCTCCCCAAATCTTGGGCGTTTCGTCGGCCACGTTGATGTCGAGTGCGACATTGCGCCGATTGGCGCTGGGCACGATCGTCGAGCCGACGTCGGAGAGTAGGGCGCGCACGTCGACTGCCTCGTGGTGCAGCTCGAGGTTCCTTGCTTCGAGGCGGCCCAAGTCGAGGAGGCTGCTGATCAAGCCCAGGAGTTGGTCGGCTTTCTTGCGAATCGTGGTCAGGAACTCCGTTTGGCCGTCGTTGAGCGCTCCCGCCGCGCCACTCTCTAGCATCTCTGTGTAACCGATGATCGAGGTGAGCGGCGTTCGGAGCTCGTGGCTCACGGTGGCCAAGAACGTGGACTTGAGTTGGTCGATCTGTTTTAGTTCCTCGTAGGAAGTCGTTAGTGCTTCGTTCTTTTGCGCGAGCTCGCGGTAGTTCTCCCGCACGCTAGCGACTTGCATCGTCGACGCGAGTTGGGCGCGGTGGCCCGAGAACACGAGCAGCTCGAGCACACCCTTGAGGTGAGCAGACAGCTCTTCGGCAATGTTTTCGCGAACGCGTGGCATTCGATCGAAGTGTCTGCGCGCGGTGGGCACGTCGATCGCATCGTCGACCGAAGTGAGCGACACCGGCGGTCCGTCGCTCTCAGCGGGCACGTATGGGCCCACGATGAAGCGGCCAATCGGACGGCCCTGATAGGCGAGAGGCACGATTCGATAGACGGCACCCGTGAAGCAAGGATGCACGATCGTCCGTCCGTTCGGCTCCAAGTCTCGGACGAGGCCAACGGTGTTTTCGCACTCGCGCTCGCCGCTGCTCAGCGTGTTGAGGTAGTTGCAGAGCGGGCGGTCACGATGCACGTCGGCGAGAAGGTCACCTGCGTGAGAGATCACGCGAACAGGAAGCCCAAACAACGCGAAAAACGACTTGGACACCGAGGTCACCGAGTCGCGACTCAGCACGTCTTCGAGGCGAACGACGTCTCCCATCAAGATGTCAGCGGCGTTGGTGTCGTCGTGCATCATCGCTCCCGTCGCCCTGGATCGTGTTTGAGCTTTGATTCTATCTCGTGCATGAACCGGACCGAGCTAACCCCGAAATTCTTTTCGAGCTGGTGCTCCTCTTCGAGCTTGCTCCAGGTCTCGCGGATCAAGCCATGCAGCGTCTGCATGACACCGTAGCCCCGCGTCGCAACAGCTTTGTAGATCGGCTCTCGGCTTTGCGTCGCTATCGCAGCGAGCTCTTCGTCCGTGCGGACATCTTCCATGTCACGCTTGTTGAATTGAATGATGATTGGGACGCGCTCCGGATCGATCCCGTTCTCCTCGAGGTTCTGCTTGAGGTTCAGGAACGATTCGCGGTTCGCGTCCGCCTCGCCGCGTTGCGAGTCTGCGATGAACGCGACGCCGTCAGTTGCCTGGAGCACGAGTCGCCGCGTGGCGTTGTGCATCACCTGCCCCGGAACCGTAAACAGCTTCAACCGAATCGTGAGACCGCTGTGCGAGCTCACCGTGATGGGGAGCATGTCGAAAAACAGCGTGCGGTCGTTCTGTGTTTCGAGTGTCATGAGCTCGCCACAAGTATTCGATGTCCCGAGCCAATGAATCGCCCGCAGGTTTGTCGTCTTCCCGCTGAGCGCCGGTCCGTAATAGACCAGCTTCACAGTCAGTTCTTTCGCCGCGAAATCTACCTGCATGCCCAATCGCGGAGCCGCTCACAACCGGGGAGCTATCCCCGTATCAAGAACCAGATCCCCGCCCCCATCAACACCAACATGATAAAGAACGCAGCCCATGTCAGCGTCCTTTTGTGCTCGGCGCTGGCCGGCCTCGTCCGCGTGTCCTGCAGCTGCTGAGTCGCCAGCGAAATTAGCGTGTCGATCTGTCTTGCCGCGCCATCCCGGCGGGTAGGG
>CAZHPJ010000130.1:0-7462 GCA_964534585.1 uncultured Sandaracinaceae bacterium
GGCGGAGATGCTGAGCATCGGGGGTTTTCTCAAAATGGAATACGCCATTGGTATCTTCAGCGGAACCAACGCGCGCGCCGCTCACGCCGTAGGCATCACTGAGGTCTATGGCGAAGTTCCGCGGAGCGCTTCAGATTTCGGCTTTGGCGAGGCCGTCAGTGAGTTTCACCCGGAGATCGTGGCTCGGGCCGCGAAGAACTTCGGAAAAATCAACACCGACACCAACAGCGATGTGACCGGAGGCAAAGAGCTCCGGCACAGCGTGGGCACTGGTATTGCCTGGGACGCACGACCCAAGGCTACGCAGGACCTGGGCCTACGGCTTTCCGCGGAGTGGCTCGGCAAGATCCGTCACGTACACATGAACGTCGTCAGCTACCTGGCCTGGTACAAGCCCTGGCAGGGAGGCAAGATCCTCTTTGGCCCGATCGGGTTCATGGCCGAGGTCGGCTATCGCTTCTCGCTGACGTGGGAGCTCGCACTCCGCTACAGCACCACCTATTTGACGCCGTGGTTGCGAAGCGACGCAAGAAGCTACGGAGAGTCCCAGATCATGAATGCCACCGATCCAGCTGCCGCGATTGCGCAATATGGTGAAAACGGAAACCAGGTCACCAATGACGAGCTGGCGCTGGCGGGTACCTCGCACATCATCGGAAACAGTCTCAAAGTCGTCGCAGAGACCGCCTGGCAGTCACAGCTCTGGAATACGGGCCGGCGGAACGGCCTTCGGGTCAACGTGCAACTCCAGTTCCTGTTCTGACGCGGCCCGCGCTCAGTGGTGGTGGTGGCCGTCGGGGCCGTGCGGATGGCCGTGCTCGATTTCTTCGTCAGATGCGTCTCGAAGCGACTCGACCGTCACTTCGAAGTGCAGGGTCTCACCGGCGAGCGGGTGATTTGGATCGACCGTGATCGTCTCTTCGGTGATGCCCGTGACGAAAAACGGGATCTGCCGGCCCGAATCGTCGTGTGCGAGGACCTGCATGCCAGCCGTTAGCTCCGCGTCGGCGGGGAACAGTTTGCGTGAGACTTCGTGAGCCTCACCGATCCGTGGGCCGTATCCCTTCTCTGGCGGCACCGTGGCCTTGACCGACTCGCCCTCAGCGACGCCCTCGAGTTGCTCCTCGAGACCAGGAACGATGTTCCTAGCGCCGTGAAGATAGAGAAGAGGACTCCCATCTTGAGACTGATCGATGAGCTCACCGTCGTCGTCGTGCAGGGTATAGGAGAGTGAAACTACTTTGTTTGCGGTAATCTTGTCAGCCATGATGCGCGGGCGACCATGCCATATTTGGGGCTGCACGCTACTGATCCGGTCCATTACTGAACGCGAGGTAGAGCGCCTCGATCACGAACCCAAGCGCGACCAAGGCCACCAGCACCCAAAGTTGCTCCGGCTCGTTTTGATACGTGTGGCCAACCAGCGCTGCTAGCGCTCCGACGCATGCGAGGACACCGAGTCCGGAAACCAAGCGGCTACTCTTTGCGTCTTTGTAGCGCACGAAGTTGGCGGCATTGACGAAAGCGAAGATCACGAGAAAGCCCGCACTGCCCATGCTCGAAATCGCAGTGAGGTCGGCGAGGTTCGCGAGGAGCAGAGCACCCAGCGCGGTCAGTGCCAGACCAGGAACGGGCTGGTTCCAGATACGGCGTTCCAGGAACCTCGGCGCCTCGCCTTCGGCAGCGATGGATGACGCGAGGCGTGCAGAGCCGTAGAGCGTCGCGTTGATCGCCGAGAACGTCGCGAGCACCGCGGACACGGCAACCAGGGTGAAACCGAGCTGCCCAAGAGTTGGACGGGTCGCCTCCGCGAGCGCAAAGTCGGACGCAGACTGAATTCGTTCTGGGCTCAAGGTGCCCACCGTCACCGCGGCGATTACGACGTAGAGAACGATTACGAAGCCTACCGAAGCGTAGTACGCGCGTGGCAGCACCTTCTCCCGATTCTTGACGTTCGGAGCAGTGTTAGCAATCAGCTCGAAGCCCTCGTAGGCAACGAAGATCAGCATGCCTCCACCGACGATGGCCAAAGGGGATTCCCACTCAGTGCTGGCGAGACGGGACGTGTCGACGCTACCCAAGCCGAAAGCCACCACAACCAGCAAAATTCCGATCTTGATGACGACGACAGCCGTCTCGGTCTTGCTGACGAGTGCAGGCGAGGCGAGGTTCAGGATCGTGGGGAGCAGAATGCCGGCGCTGATGAGCGCATGATGCATGGCGACGCCCTGGTGCTCGGGAAAGAACGTCGCGCTGTAGTTGGCAAAAGCCACCGCATAGAGAGAGAGCGTCACCACGTAGCTGAGCCACAGCAGGTTGTTGATACCACCGGTGTAGAGATCGATGCCGAACGCCCGATCGATGAAGATGATCGTTCCGCCTTCACTCGGGTATGCGTTGGTGAGCTTCGCGTATGAATACGCCGTCAGCAGGGCGACGACGCCCGCTACGAGAAAGGCCACCGGCGTGGCGCCGCCCGCAAGCGTGGCCGCTAGACCGAGCACGGCGAAGATACCGCCACCCACCATGCCCCCAATCCCAATGGCAACCGCACCCCAGAAATTGATCTCGCGTGTTTTGCAGTGTTCGTGAAGTCGCGTCATGAGCTGGCTACGGGGTATCCTTGGAGGGGGGAGCGGGTCAATGACGTCTTACGAAAACACCAAGGATGATCGCATTTTCGGCAGGCGCGTCACGCAGGCAGCGGTTCGGTTGAGCCTTCTCGCACTGCTGGTGTTCTGGTGCCTGAAGATCTTGGGGCCGTTCATCAACCCAATTCTTGGCGGGGTGGTGATCGCGATCGCGGTGCAGACGCCCTACGCGAAGCTCGCGCGGGTGCTGGGCGGGCGCCCGAAGCTCGCTGCGGCGTTGTTCGTAGCAGCAGCGCTACTCGTCCTGATCATTCCAACCATCGCCCTCGGCGCAAGCCTGGTCGAAACGTCCGCGGAGCTGTCGGGCGACTTCATCGACGATGGGATCAGGATCCCGCCACCGCCCGATGCCGTGGCTGCCTGGCCATTCGTCGGCGAACGTTTGTCCCAGCTGTGGCTGGGCGTCTCACAAAACTTGGAATCGGCGCTGATCAAGCTTGCTCCCTATCTCAAAGATATCGGCCTCTGGTTGGTGTCGACGATGGGCGACATGGGCTTGGGTCTCGTCATGTTCATCGTAGCGATCATCATTGCGGGCGCCCTGCTGCCAAACGGAGAGCGCGCCGCGAAGCTGGCGCGCCGAGTCGCTTCTGTCGTTGCGGGAAACCGGGGACCTGAGCTAGCGGAGCTAGCGGCGTCGAGCGTGCAAAGCGTGACGCGAGGCGTTCTTGGGGTTGCTGTGATCCAGTCGCTCCTCGCAGGTCTCGGGATGCTCGTGGTCGGCGTGCCGGCCGCGGGCCTATGGACACTGCTGATCTTGATCCTGGCCGTCATGCAGCTTCCCGCCATGCTGGTCCTCGTTCCGATCATTTTCTACGTATTCTCGACGAGCTCGACGACGGTCGCGGTTCTATTCACGGTGTGGTCTGCGCTGGTTGGCCTGAGTGACAACGTGCTCAAGCCACTTTTGATGGGTCATGGCTCCGAGGTGCCCATGCTGGTGCTCTTCATGGGCTCCCTGGGCGGCTTCATAGCTGGAGGCATCCTGGGCTTGTTCATCGGGGCCGTAGTCTTGTCGCTTGGGTACACGGTGTTCATCGCCTGGATCGAGGACTCGGTTGTCGACGACGACGACGCGAGCGCCCCAACGCAGGTCCAGTAGCGGCCGTAGCGTCAGTACAGAAGGCGAACGCGGATCGTCGCTGAGATGGCCCTGAGCTCATCTAGCAGGGAGGCCGCGTCGTCCAGCTCGATGTCCATTACCACGTAGCCGACGTCCGCGTGAGTCTCGAGGTATTGGGCCGCGACGTTGACCCCGTGCTTAGAGAAGACGCGGTTGATCTGTTCCATGACGCCCGGCTCGTTCCTGTGGATGTGAAGGATGCGCCGATGATCCTCGTGATCGGGAATGGTGACTTGCGGGAAATTCACCGCGGACACGGTGGAGCCGTTGTCGTTGTACTTGACCAGCTTGGCGACCACTTCACGTGCAATGTTGTACTGCGCTTCCTCGGTGGCACCGCCAATGTGCGGTGTCAGGATGACGTTGTCGAACCTTCGGAGCGGGGACTCGAACGTCTCCTGGTTGGATTTCGGTTCGACCGGGAACACATCGATCGCGGCGCCGCCGAGGTGCCCCGACTCGAGCCCTCGAGCGAGCGCTTCGATATCGACGACGGTACCGCGTGCCGCGTTGATCAAGAGCGACCCAGGACGCATGGCGCGAATCGCTGCCGCATCGATGAGGTTACGAGTGGCTGGAGTCTCGGGGATGTGAAGGCTAACGACATCGGCCTCGGTGAACAGCTCTTGGAGAGTATTCGCCGGCGCAGCATTTCCAAGCGGGAGCTTGTGCTCGATGTCGTAGTACAGGACGCGCATCCCCATCCCTTCGGCGAGGATCCCGAGCTGGCTCCCGATACGGCCATAGCCCACGATACCGAGGCACTTTCCGCGAACCTCGTGCGCATTGCGAGCCGTCTTCGCCCACTCGCCGCGATGCGCCCGGGCGGCTTTCTCCGGAATCCTGCGCATCAACAGAATGATGTCGGCGATCGCAAGCTCGGCGACGCTGCGGGTGTTGGAGAACGGAGCATTGAATACAGGAATGCCCAGGCGGCGCGACCCATCCAAGTCGACCTGATTGGTACCGATGCAAAAACAGCCGATGGCTTTCAGCTTCTTCGCCGCTGTCAGAGCCGTAGCGTCGATATGGGTGCGCGATCGGATGCCGATGAAATCGACGTCGCCGAGGGCATCCAGCAAATCGGTGCCCGCAAGTGAATGGGTGAGGCGCTCGACGTTGCTGTAGCCCGCTGCAGCAAGGCTCTCTACCGCGGTTTCGTGAATGCCTTCGAGGAGGAGGATCCGAATATCGCTTCCAGCCACGGGCTGAGTCTGGGTTGATCCGCGCCGGGCCGCCAACTGAAATCCGCTCGACATCTCCCGGCGCTGGTATAGATCCTCCGCGTGAAACGTCTTGTTTTTTCCGCGCTGCTGCTGGCCTGCGCATGCGAGAGCAGCACCCAACGCTCTTTTTCCTCCGGCGCCTGTGAGCAGTTCGGAATCGATACACCCATGCCCGTGCCCGAGAGCTGCGGCATCGACATCGCAGACGATGGCGAGACGGTGCGCGTCTTCGCGATCGGACCGGTGATCCGGTACGCAGAGATGGAAGATTACGCGTCTTTTTGCAAGGCGTGGGACGACGTCGTGCGAACCGAGGTGTTGCCCTGCCTCGCCGACGACAAGCCCAATCTGCTGGTGTTCCCCGAGAACGCCACGCTAGCCGGGTCGTTCATTGGCTCGCGAGGTGCCGAGGGGCGCGCGGAAACCGAAACGCTGGCAGCGTTCTTGTCGCTCTTCAACAGCTATGCGGAACCGGTTCGCTACTATGCACAGCGGTTTCCCGAAGCAAGTGCGAACGAGCGGCTCGTCCTCGGACTGACCGACACGACGCATCGCGCGCTCCAAACTTTTCCCGCAATGGCGGAGCTCTACGGCGTCTATGTCGCGGTGTCCTCAGACTTCGCGCCGGCGGAGCTGAGCAATGATCCCAAGGACATCGAGGCATTGGCCGATCCCGACCTCGAATCGGTATCGAGTGTCTACGTCGCTACTGAAGGGACCGGCTACAACTGGGGTCTGTACTTCGGCCCCGACGGTGAGGAGATAGCCCGTGTCGCCAAAAGCTATCTCGTACCGGCCGAGGAAGACCTTCTCGACTTGAGCTATGGGCCGTTGACACAGATGCGGCCCGTGGAGCTCCCATTTGCCCGGTCGGGCATGGTGATTTCGAAGGACG
Organism: uncultured Sandaracinaceae bacterium; assembly: GCA_964534585.1. Lineage (GTDB taxonomy): Bacteria > Myxococcota_A > Polyangia > Polyangiales > Houyiibacteriaceae > SG8-38. The sequence goes on from CAZHPJ010000130.1 coordinate 5,896, forward strand.
CGTGGATGCCAGGGCTTCTGCATCGTCTCGACGCGCTTGGCGCGAACCTCTTGCTGCAACCAGAAGCGTTCTCTGGCTGGGGGGTGGAAGAATACGAAGGAGATTGGCTGCCCGACATCGTGCGGCAATCTGCTTGGGCGCACACGCAGCGGCACGCGTCCTTCAGGCACACGGTCACGCCCTGCATCAAGGGCAATCTCCTCGAGCTCGTCTTCGATTGTCAGTCCCATGTGACGAGCTCGAGCGCTCCTGGCGGCACGCCAGAGTCGTTCATCGGCCAGAATCCTTACCTGGGTCTGCTCGCGGTCGAGCCTTGGGTCATCGAAGACCCGGGTCCGCCGATGTCGCTCGAAGAACGCCGAGCGGTACTCCGTGACCGTGGAGAAAGAATGCTGCCTGGCAGCGGCGACCCTCTCGAAGACGCGTATGCCGCGGAGGTGATCGCCGCCGATCTATCGCTACCGTTCGACGGCCGCGTCCTACCGACCGGCGATGGCGAGGCGGGGGCGCTAGGAACGAGCATCGTGGTCGCCGAGCCCTTGGAGTCGAGCACACATCAGCGTTTTCCCGCGCTCGCCGCGGACAGCGGCTCGGCAATCGTCGCTTGGATGGAGGGCGCTCCAGGCGCCGAAAAGGTTCGTGCATTCGTCGCGAGCGAGGGCAGCACATTCGGCGAAGTGGACTTGGCGGACACCCCTGGCGTCGTCCAACGCCTGCCGCGGGTAGCGGCGGGCGCGGGTCGGATGGCCGTGGTCTGGGAAGAAGAGCTGGGCGATGAGAGCAGCCGTATCGTGGCAGTAACGCGCGTCGACGGGACATGGACCAGGATCGAGCTCACCCAACCGGCCACCGCAACGGTCTGGGAGCCGGACGTCGCTATCGACCCCGTAACCGGCCGTTTCTTCGTCACCTGGCTCGACCTCCGAGCTGGCGAACGGCCAAAGCCTTGGAGCGCCCGAAGCGACGACGGCAAAGCATGGCAGCACCTGCAGGTGGATCCGAGCAACTCGATCGTTGACACCCCTCGAGGGGATGCCGCGTTCGTCCGCGTGGCGGCACGCGATGACAACGTGTTCGTTGCTTTTTCCGATTTCCGTGAGTTCAGCTGGGACGTATATGTGTCGACGAGCTCCGATGGTGCAGCGACATTTGCTCCGGCAACGCGAATCAATCCCCCAGCCAAGGACCTCGTCTCTGTCTTTGGTGGAGACCCGGTCGAAGCGGAGCGTATCCACGGGGATGTCGCGCTCACGCTCGACCCTTCAGGCAATCCCGTCGTGGCATGGACCGAACGCCAAGACCGTCGCTATGAAAGCCACGTTCGCGTTTGGCGAGCTAACGAGACCGCGCGTGCCGATGACGCACCTGCTGTGATCGACGCATGGCGCCCAGCGCTAGGCACGACCGCAGCCGGTGAAGTGCTCGCCGTATGGCAAGACCTCCGCGACGGCGCGAACCGCATCCGCCTTGCGCGAACGAGCGGTTCGTCGCTTGGGCTCGGTGCAAGTACCATCGTCGACGACGCCGCTGCCGGCACCCACCTCTACGCCCCGCAAGTCGCGACCCG
>CAZHPJ010000131.1:0-7459 GCA_964534585.1 uncultured Sandaracinaceae bacterium
GGAATCGTGGTCGAGATGCCATCGCAACGGATGCCCCGAAGCGCCTCGGAAAGACGGTCACATGCTGCATCGCGGTCCTCCCCCCAGGCAATCACCTTGCAAATCAGGCTGTCATAGTGAGGCGGAACCTCGTAGCCGGACTCGACGTGCGTATCGACGCGAACGCTGTCATCCACGGCCGCGGCGATTTCCCATCGTTCGATCATGCCTGGGCTCGGCGCGAACCCGTTCGAAGGATCCTCCGCGTTGATGCGGCATTCGATCGCATGCCCATGGAGGTTGATGTCTTGCTGAGATAACCACAACGGCTCACCCGCAGCGACGCGAATCTGCGCCTCTACGAGATCGATGCCCGTCCGCATCTCCGAGACGGGATGCTCCACCTGCAGACGCGCGTTCATCTCCATGAAGCGGAGCTCGCCACACTCGTCGAGCAAAAACTCCATGGTGCCAGCGCCGACATAGCCGATGGCGCGAGTGGCCTGAACGGCGGCAGCGAGTGTCTGCTCACGCTCGGCGTCGCTCAACACCAGGGCCGGCGACTCCTCGATGAGCTTCTGGTGCTTGCGTTGCACTGAACAGTCCCGCTCTCCGAGATGCACGACGTGTCCGTACTTGTCGGCGAGCAGCTGGATCTCGATGTGGCGCCCGCCTTCGATCAGCTTCTCGAGGTAGAGACGGCCATCGGCAAAGCAGGCCAGTGACTCGGCCTGCGCGGAATCGTAGGCGTCTTTGATGTCGGCCATGCTGCGGACGATGCGCATGCCGCGGCCACCGCCACCGCTCTCGGCCTTCAACAAGACCGGGAACCCGATGGCCTTCGCAACCTCCTGCGCCTGAGCGACGCCGCGCAACACGCCGTCGCTGCCGGGAATCAACTTCAACCCCGCTTGGGCCATCGCAGCCTTGGCCGGAGTCTTGCGGCCAAGCTTCTGCATCACGGCTGCCGGCGGGCCGATGAAGGTGACGCCGTGCGCCTCGCATAGTGACGCGAAGAGTGGGTCTTCAGCGAGGAATCCCCACCCAGGGTGAAGGACGCTGCATCGCGTCTGCACCACGGCCTGGACGATTCGCTCTCTTGCGAGGTAGCTCTCACTCGACCTCGATGGACCGAGCACCACCGACTCGCGGCCACACAGGTAGGAAGCCTCGTGGTCTGCCTCCGACGCGCCGAAGACGGGTGTGATGCCGAGCCTGTCGCAGGTCTTTGCGACGCGGACAGCGACCTCGCCGCGGTTTGCGATGAAAAGACGGCGAAATCGGTTCACGGGCGCGCACCTTAACACCGCCCCTGCCTCCTGAACAGCAGAGGGGGCATTGCGCCGCAGTTCGTGTCAAAATGATCGCGTTATGTGTCGCCTATTCGGGTTTCGCAGCGTGATTCAGAGCCAGGTGCACCGGTCTTTGATGGATGCCGACAATGCGCTCGGCGCTCAGAGCAACGATCATCGCGATGGCTGGGGCGTGGCCTTCTACGTCGATGGCGCCCCTCACATCACGAGGAGCCCAGCGACGGCCCTCGACGACGTTCTCTTTCATCGCGTGAGCGGTGTCGTCGCCTCTGAGACCGTGCTGGCGCACGTCCGGCGCGCTACCAACGGCGAGACCTCGGTGCTGAACTGCCATCCGTTCCAGCACGGCAAGTGGATCATGGCCCACAACGGCGACATTCAAGACTTCGTCGAGCACCGGCCCGAGCTCGTCCAGCGCATCGCGCCCATGCTCCGACGCTACATTCTCGGCGACACTGATAGCGAGGTCTTGTTCTTCCTGTTTCTGACGCATTTGTCACAACACGGCCCACTGTCGGGGCGCATCGGCGTGGAAGAAACCGCCATGGCGCTCCAAGCGACGCTGGAACACGTGCGCGCGATCTGCGACATCGATCCCGAGAAGGACGCATCGCTGCTCACGACGATCGCGACGGATGGGACGACGATGGTGGCGGCGGAAGGCGGCAAAGAATTGTTCTGGTCGACCTACAAGACACGATGTGCAGACCGCGATGCTTGCCCCAGCCTGTCGCCAGAATGCGAAGCACCCACGGAGAGCGGCTACGTCAACCACCTCATCTTTTCGAGCGAAACAATTCAAGGTGAAAACATCTGGCTGCCACTGGAACCCGGCGAGCTCATCGGCGTCGACTGGCGCATGAAGCTCCTCCGCAGCAGCGGCCACCGCCACCTGTCGGTAGTCAACTAAAAAAGGGGGGGCAGACCCCTTTTTCACAGGGTCAGTCGGTCGATGGAGCAGGCGTACAAGAGCGAGTTGAATCGTGACGTGCCGTTGGCGCGCCCCAATGAATTCGCCGCTGTCGACATCGGCCCGCTGTCGGTCTGGCCGCCGGTCGTGCTCGCGCCGATGGCGGGCGTCACGAATTGGCCGTTCCGCGCGATCTGCCGGCGGTTCGGTGCAGGTCTCTACGTGAGCGAGATGGTTACTGCACGCCCGCTCGTCGAGGGCCGGGCCAAGACCTTGATGCTCGCAGAGTTTGGGAAAGGCGAATCACCGCGAAGCCTTCAGCTCTACGGCGTCGACCCGCACTACGTGGGCGAAGCGGTGAAGTGGCTCGTCGGAGAAGGGCACGCCGACCACATCGACATGAACTTCGGATGTCCAGTTCCGAAAGTCACGCGAAAGGGCGGTGGCGCGGCAATCCCCGTGAAGCCTCGGCTGCTCGCAAGCATCGTCCGGGCGGCCGTGCAAAACGCTGGTGAGATCCCTGTGACCATCAAGCTTCGGATGGGCATCGACGATAGCTTGCTTACCTATGAAGAAGCCGGACACATCGCGGAAGAGGAAGGCTGCACGGCGGTTGCCTTGCACGCGCGCACCGCGGAACAGCTCTACGACGGCGCAGCACGCTGGGATGCGATCGCAAGCTTGAAGCAACGCGTCCGAACGATTCCAGTGCTCGGCAACGGTGATATTTGGGAAGCATACGATGCGCTGCGAATGATGCGCATGACAGGATGCGACGGCGTGGTCATCGGCCGGGGCTGCCTCGGCCGACCGTGGCTATTCCGAGACCTGGCCGACGTCTTCGAAGGACGCGAGCCCCGAAACCCTCCAACTTTCGGCGAGGTCGTGGACATCGCCATCGAGCACGCCACTCTTTTGAGCGACTGGACGGGTGAGGCTCCGGCAATGCGCATGTTCCGGCGACACAGTAGTTGGTACACTAAGGGCTTCCGAGGCAGCGCCAAGCTCCGCTCCCACCTCATGCGCGTCACCACCCTCGGTGAGCTCGATGAAGTGCTCCGCTCCGCCGACCCGTCCGACCCGTTTCCCCCCGAGGCGATGCGAGTCCCCCGCGGAAAAACCGCCGGCCGCCAAAAAGTGTCTCTGCCAGAAGGTTTCCTCGAAAACCGCCTCACCGACGACAAGCCCCCCACCTACGTAGACCCCGGCAGCGGCGGCTAACAGGGGACAGGATCTACCCTTTCAAGCGCCTGTCCCGCTAAGCAGAACCCGATTAGACTGCTCCGCTCGAAGGAGAGTGATGTCCGAACACCGAGTCACCGTTCATTGGAATCGTCAGAACGCCCCATTCACATCCAAGGAGTACGCGCGTGACCACGTGTGGAAATTCGATGGGGGCAGCGAGGTTCGGGCGTCAGCGGCGCCACAGTACCTCGGCAACGATAGCCTCGTCGATCCGGAGCAAGCGTTCGTTGCAGCTCTGTCGAGCTGCCACATGTTGACGTTTCTTGCGTTGGCCGCACGCGACGGCCTCGTCGTGGACGACTACGAAGACCAGGCGGTGGGCCTGATGGAACGCAACGCCGACAAGAGAGTGGCGATCACGCGCGTCGTGCTCCGACCGAAGATCACCTGGGGAAGCAAAGCGCCGACTTCGGAGCAGCTCAGCAAGCTCCACGACAGCGCCCACAAGCACTGCTTCATCGCAAACTCGGTAACGACCAAGATAGAAGTCGCGCCACCAACCTGACCGAGATGGTGAGACCGTCAGGCCAGTAGCGCGCACAACGCTAAATCGTCAGCAGACCGCGCCCTCTGGGATGCATTCCCAACTGGTCCAGCAATATCCGCAGTACGTGCCGACACCGCAGCCTTGGGCACGGCAGTCAAACTGCGAAAGGCACTCGTCGAGCTCCGGCGTCGGAGTCCAGCCGCACTGATTCCAGGGCTGAAGCTCACAGACCCCCACCTCTTGGTAACAGGCGAACTCGGGCAACGCGACACAAGGAGAAGCCACGTCTCGGTTCGCGCAAATCTCGCTGTTGCACCCCGTCGGACGGCAGTCACCGGCGGACGGCTCACACCAGCCAACGCACACATCGCATGCTGGGCACGCTGGGTCTTGTAGGCACACTTCGGACGCGTTGCAACGCTGCCTAACGCCACACTGCTCGGGGCCGTAGCACTTGGGTACGCACTCCCCGAGGGAGTTGCGAATGTGCGTGTCGACCGGGCAGTTGTCTTTGCACTCCCCTTCGTGCGCAACTCGAACGTGCGCGCAGCGTGCCTCACAGGCGTTGCCATAGGTGCGCCCGTCGACGCCGCACACCGGTGCGTAAATCTCGGCGCAAGCGCAACGTTCGCACACGCCGGGCGGCAGCGGCTCGGAGATGCTCGGGTCCATGCCGTCGGCCGGCCAAACATCGAGCCGCTGGCAGTAGTTTCCGGGCGGGCAATCGGCGTCTTCGTAGCACTCGCCGGGGGTCGTTTGGTCGAGGATCCCACACCGAATCTCGAGATCGCCGAGCGGCGTCATCACGACCACGCCCTCGAAGAGGGTCCGCTCTCCCTCGCAGAAAAGCCGCCCCTCACCTACATAGACATCCCCAAACACCGGAGGCTCGAGCAGTTGGAAGCTCGCTGGGAACGGCTCGCCGAGCCGCATCATCTCATGCGGCTTGACCTCGATGATTCCGACGATGCCGGGCACCTGCGGACTCTCACACTCCGCTTCGAAACCATCCTGCCAGCGCGGGTCGACACGGCACATACCTTCGCCGAAGTGCTCCAAGCATTCAACGAGCTCGTTCGTCGGAGTGAAGCCGCACTGTCCGTTTTGCTGTCGCTCACACGTAGCCTGTTGGTAGCACTCGTACACGGGACGCCATTCGCATGTGCTCGCGATGTCCATTCCCCCTTCGACACACAGCTGGTCACTACATCCCGCGCGCACACAGCCTTCCCCGGGCGGCTCTTCGCAGTAGCTCTCGTGACGAACCCCAACGCCAGCACATGCAGCCTCACAGGCGTTGATGTAGTTGCGGCCGTCACCGCCACACACCGGCTCGAAGACGCCGGGGCAGTTGCAACGAGTGGGTCCTGGGATGCACCAGTAGACATCCGGGCCCGAAGGGAAGATGGCGGGATCCGTGGGCTCGCCCGCACCTTCACTCGCGGCCCACGGCGCCGGAGTGCATGCGTCGCCGACGAAGCAGTCATCGGGCGACCCGCAGCGCATCGGCTCGTCGCAGCGGCCACGGTGTTCGACCTCGCGCTCTCCGCGGGCCGCATCCTCGACGGAATACGTCCTGCCGTCTTTGCCGCAGACGAATCCCTCAACAGGGCCAACACCATCGCTGTTGGTCTCACCACAACCGGCAAGCGTCACACCGACGGCTCCGACGACTACACAAGCCAACCAAACTCGAGTCATTGCTTCTCTCCGCGCTAAAGGGGGGTTCTCGCTATTGCTCCAAGCAACTTTGGTGCCAGCGCGCACGGCGAAAAACCTCCGCAATTTCAGCAATCGGAGGCTACCCCGCTGTGCCAGCCCGTGCCAGCGCTGCCCGCACACGCTGCAAAAAGTTCAGCTTTGCAGGGCCAAGCGCCGCTCCAACCGGGCCACCCTTCGCCCGGCCGCATCCTCTCCCTCGGCCAAAATCGTGCCGGCAGCATGCTCGAGCGCACGCGCGAGGTCCTTGCGCCGGTGCTCGTAGTGCTTGGTGAGCGCCAGCTCGACGACTGCGCGAAGCTCTTCGTCGTCGGCTGCCTGGAGCGCCTCCAGTAGTGCCCGTTCTTCCTCGTCGACCTCGCCCCCGCGACGAGCCATTCGCGCGTTGAGCATGCACGCTTCGACGGTGCACGCCGACTCTCCACCGCCTCGCGCGGCCGCATGGGCAAAGGATCGTGCACGCGCGCGATCTCCGGTTCGCTCGGCAACCTTCGCGTAGGACAGATGGTCGAGCGGGTCGTCGCCACCGTGCACTTCGTCGAAATGGCTGACGAGCTCGGCGACGAGCGCTGCCAAGGCGATCAAGTCATTCGCGTTGTGCTCGATCACCTTGGCAATGGGATGCACGTCCCCGCCGTTGAGGTAGTCGAAGTAGATCTGAGGGATCAGCGCACCGGACACATCGTCCTCGCGATGCATCCCGAGCACCCTTCGCTCTAGCTCCACCAGCCGCACTGACTTCAACCGCGACCGCAAGACCCGGCGCGCGCAGTGCAGCAAGTCGAGATGTGGAGGCAAGACCGGCGCGCGGACTCGGTTCAACACGAAACGGTTGCGCAACAGTGGCCAGTCGAAGGTCTTGCCGTTGAACGACACCAGGCAAGAGCTCTGTTGCACGCGCTCTCGCAGCCAATGCAGCATCGGCACCTCGCGACCGAGCTCCGGAAGGAAAAGCTGCTGAATCCGCATGGATTGGTCTTCGAACCATCCGACGCCAATCAGAAACGGCACCGTCCCCGTCCCACCCGCAAGCCCAGTCGTTTCGGTGTCGAGGAACAAGGCACGCTGGAGGTCGACGTTCTCGAGCGAAGGGTCCAAGGCGAGCTGCGCCAGCCGCTGGGTCGACACATGCAGCGCTTCGACAATGGGCGCCCGCCCGTGATGGTGATGAGGCTCCAGGTACTCGTCGATCAGGTGAAGCTCACCATGCTCGGTATCGCGCAGCTGCCCCGGAAGCGCACCTCGAACGCTCGCGATGCCGAGCTGCCGAGGGGTGGTGTGCGCTAGTCGCGCGAGGCTTCGTTTGATCGACATCGGACCTCAGTGGGTGGCGCTCACGCCAACGGCATCCAGCAAACCAAGCACCAACCGCTTGCGCGCAGCGTCGGCCTCGTCGTCGGTGAAAGCGTCTGGACCAATGCAGCCAGGGCAGCCTTCCTTGCACTCACAGCTCTCGATGAGATGCCTCGCGCGACGTAGCAGCTCCTCGCGCTCTTCGAACAGCCGCGACGCCAGACCGATGCCTCCTGCGACAGTGTCGTAGAGGAAAATCGTCGGGTCGAAACCGGGGCCTTGACCCTTGCCGGGCGGCGTCCCGTAAAGCGGCTTCGTCGCCACGGAGCTTGCCTCGTCTTCGTTCCGACTGCCGAGCGTGCGACCGAGGTCGCGTGGGTCGATCATCAATCCGACAGCGCCCACCACATGCATCGCCTTAGAAAGCCCGCGTAATGCGTCGACGACGACTGCCCGCGGCTCGGACTGGCTCTGCACAAAATCCTCGGGAAAGGTGAGCCAAAACGCGGTGGT
>CAZHPJ010000132.1:0-7437 GCA_964534585.1 uncultured Sandaracinaceae bacterium
TGAACGCCGTGCCCGCGCAGCTTCATCAGGTCTTCGTCAATCTCATCACCAACGTATGCAACGCTGCGCCCGAAGAAGAGGGGCGGGTCCGCTTGTCCACCCGCCTGCATGGCCGCGATCGAATTCACGTCGAGATCGAGGACAACGGCGTGGGGATTCGAGCAGCGGAGCTCAACCGGGTTTTCGAGCCGTTCTTCTCGACGCGCCGAAAGGGCACCGGAACGGGGCTCGGCCTTTCAATCGTCAAGAACATCGTCGAGGCACATCGAGGCACCATCGAGATCGACAGTGAGGCCGGCCAGGGCACTACGGTCTTGCTCACCCTGCCCTGCCTCGACGATTAAACGCCCGCAATCACATGGATTTTTGGTCTCGCGCCCGGCCGTGGTGCCCACGGATGGAATCAAGCCCATGCCTGGAAGGTTAGGGGGACAAAGGGAGGTAGGTTCATGTTTCGCACCACGCTTCGACGGCCCTGGGTCATCGCCCTCGGCGCGGCACTCGCCATCACAACGCTCGGCACGGCAGCTGCGGCGCCCAACAAGGGAGCTGTCGACGAAGACGCCTTGTCGAGAGTAGTCGCGTTCGAAACCGTGTTGACCAACGTGGCCGAGTCGGTGTCACCTTCGGTCGTGAGCATTCAGGTCGAAGTGAACAGGCCCCAGAACAACGGCTTTCCGTCCTTCTTCGGAGGCCAGGGTCGTGGGGGTATCGTTCGCGGTGGCGGCTCGGGCGTCATCCTGCGCCCGGACGGATACATCCTGACGAACAATCACGTCGTCCAAGCAGCAAGCCGCATCGACGTTCGCCTAAAGAACGGACAGAGCTTTCCCGCCAAGCTCGTCGGCGCGGATTCCGCCACGGATCTTGCCATGCTGAAGATCGACGCGAAGGGCCTCCCGCAGGCCGAGTTCGGTTCTTCGGAGAAAGCGCGGGTCGGCCAGTTCGTCATCGCGATCGGCTCGCCATTCGGGCTCGACTACACAGTGACGACGGGTGTTCTCAGCGCGAAGGGTCGTGGCGGCATCGGCGCAAACGAAATCGAGGACTATCTGCAGACCGACGCTAGCATCAATCCCGGAAACTCCGGCGGCCCGCTCGTCGATCTTCACGGCCGAGTGCTCGGGATCAACACGATGATCATCGGCCGGGGATCAGGGATCGGTTTTGCGATCCCGTCGGAGATAGCCCAGCGCGTAGCGCGTCAGCTAATCGACCACAGTACCGTCAAACGCGCATGGCTCGGCGTCTCCTTTCAGGAGATCACCCCCGAGCTGGCCGCTCATTTCGGGGGGAGCTTGGATGGCGGAGCGCTGGTCAACGCGATAATTCCCGAAGGTCCTGCGGACAAAGCGGGTTTACAAGCCGGAGACGTCATCACTGCGATCGGCGGCCAAGAGATCCGGGAGGGGCGGGACCTCCTGCGCACGGTGTTGCGCCACGGAGTCGGTGAGCGTCTGATCCTCGACGTGCGCCGCCGCGACAAGACGAAGCAGTTCACCCTGGTGACCGGTGAAAGGCCGAGCGAAGACAGCGCTCGGTCTCACCAGCAGAGCGTGCAAGACAGCAGCATGCTCGGCCTCGCGCTCGAAGAACTGACCCCAATGCTTCGACAACGTTTCCGCTACGAGGGGGACGGCCGCGTGTTCGTGCGTGGCGTGGCGCCAGGTTCCGACGCAGATCGAGCCAGCCTTCGTCCAGGCGACATCATCCTTCAAGCGGACCGGCAAGCCGTTCGCTCAATAGCCGACGTGCACGCCGCGCTAAAGGACGGCAAGGCATTGCTCTACGTGGAGCGCGACTCGCGACGCTTCTTTCAGTCGATCACTCGGTCGGAGTAGTGTTACCGTGCGATCGTGATCTCGATGGAGGGACCGCGAGCTTCAACGCGGTAGGCTGGCTGGCGCCCTGCAACGAAGCGTAGGGTCAGCTCGGAAAAATCCCCACGGTTGAGGATGCTGGCGTGCTCCACATCGGGATGCGCCGTGGCGATCGGACCGGCGCGCGAAAGGGCAAGGCTCCCAGGGATGGTGACGGAGAACCCGTCAGCCTCGATAATGCCGTCCAGCTCAACAACCGGATTGCTCATCCGCAGCACGTACTTCTCACCGTTTGCGACCGAGTCCGCCCCAAACGCCGTCCCGCGAACCGTCTCAGGAGGCAAAGGCGCCCCCTGCACCAGATACCCCTCAGCCCCGCTCCCGGTTTCGGCACCGGCCCCGGTCCCCGCCTCGGTCCCGGCCCCGGCCTCGGTCCCGGTCGCGGCCGCTGCCGCTGCCACTGTCTCTGCCGCTGTCTCTGTCTCTGACGCTACCGCCGCCTCCGACCCTGCAGCCGCCCACAAGTAAATCCCCCAGCCAGCCGCAACGATTCCGCAGGCCATCGCCGCAACGATCAAGTAGCGGCGTCCGTTACGGCGCGTGTTCTTCATGTGAGCACGTGCGGCTTCGCTCCGCGGAACCTGCTTGCGGCGAGGTTTGTCGTCGAGCCGCGAATGTAGCGCTCCGATGAACCGCGCGACCAGCGCGAAGAGGTCCTTCGAATTCGTGATGATCCGCGGAACGAGCTCCTCTGTCACCGCCGTGCGGGCGCCACCCACCGTGCTCGCGAGCTGATCAGTCGCCGACTGCACGTAGGCGCGGAGCCGATCGGCAACCGTCTCGCTAGGCGTGTCGTCGACCTCAGGGTCATAGCGGACGATCCGAGGGGCATCGTGCATGCGCTCTTCTCTGCCGCGCTGATTCGACCGGGCCGCCATCGGTATGTCGTCGGGCAGCGTGTCCCGATCGCCCCCTTCGCTGGCCGAGCCCTCGGAGGCGCCCTCGAGCTCGTAGCCGATGCTTAGCACCAATTTGGGGGTCTCCTCGTCCATCTTGAGCTCGACGGCTTCGAGGTGGCCGCGACGTCCGGCGTTCTCGTTCAGCACCGCGCTCCCTATCGCCAGGAACGGCAGGGCCTGTTCGACCGAGAGCCTCGTATCAGTCTCCGATTGGAGCTCGGCCACGATAGGCGAGCCCACGCCATCGAGCAGCAGCCGAACCGTGGGCGCCTGCGCCGACGTGCGGCCCCAACGTTGAATCAACGCCTCGATACGTGTTTGGTCATCGTCGGACAGATGCGTGAAGCGGATACCGAACTCGCCGACGTGCGGACCACCCTCGTGGGCCCAGACGACCCGGCCGATCATCTCGATCGCCTCGCCACCCGTCGGATTGTCCAATTGGCAACGGAGCGTCGACCCGACCTCGGGCAACACCGACGCGCGCATCGAGAGCCCACCGGCACCTACATTGATGCCGTCGGCTTCGAACTCTTGGTGAAAGCCCTCAGGATGGAGTTTGATCAGAACCTCGTCGAGCGGCACGCGCGGTGGCCTAGGTGCTTGATGGTAACCCGCGGATGTATTCATCGAATGCTCTCCTGCGCGACCCGTGAGTCGCCCCCATCACGACTGGTCCCAAAACTCCGCCGACCCGTCCACTTTTCTGCAGCCCGCTTCCTTGACCACACGGCAGCCGGACCCCAGTCTTGGCGGCTACGATGGGCGTGCGGATTACGGTGCAATCGCTTTGGACGGAAGTTGACCCGTCGTCTTTTGCCTATGAGTTCGCGCAATCTCGCATCGTGATCGGGCGCTCGCGCAGCGCAGACGTTCTGCTGCCTCACGCCGCGGTGAGCGGGGCCCACGCGAGTATTCGCGAGCAGGATGCGGGCTACGTCCTCGTCGACGAGGGCTCGGCCAACGGCACGCGCGTCAACGACATCCGTGTCGTTCCGGGACGACCCAAGATTCTGCGCAACCACGACCTGGTGGACCTGGGCGGCTATCGGCTCACCATCGATGTTGGAGTTCCCGTGGCGCGAACGACGTCCGCGGGACTCACCGAGGACTACGCACGGCGGATTCTCTCCGAACAGCTGCAGATCGAGGACGAACCACGGCTCGTCGCTGAGTTGAACGCCGTTCAGAGCGCCGCCGACCAGTACGTGGCTCTGCTCCCGATCTCGAGGGAGACTACGAGCGAGCCACCTCGCCCGAGGGAGTCACGGCCGTCCAGACCGCGGCCGTCGGGGCCGGACGCCGAGCAGTCCATAGGACCCGTGAAACTCCGGCGAAGCGAGGTCGCGGTCTATGCGCTCGCTGCGGTCGTGATTGCCATGAGCATCATCGCGATGGCACTGCTAATGCGGGCTTAGGCGTTGCGCAGGTAGATGAGGCGGAGTCCCTCGAGGGTGAGGAACTCGTCGACTTCGTCGATCGTCTCGCTATCCGGCTCGATCAAGCTAGCGAGGCCGCCGGTGGCAATGACCGCAACCTCCGCGTCCATCTCGGAGGCCAGTCGCCGCACGAGCCCGTCGACCAAGCCGACATAGCCGAACACGATGCCTGCTTGCATCGAATGCACGGTATTGCGCCCGATCGCACGCGGCGGGCGCGCAATCTCACTGCGAGGCAACTTAGCGGCATGAGAGAACAACGCGCTGGCGCTGATCTGCATCCCGGGGGAAATCGCGCCTCCGAGGTATTCGCCCTTTGCCGAGATACAGTCGAATGTCGTCGCCGTGCCGAAGTCGACCACGATGGCGGGGCCTTTGACCCGCTCGTACGCCGCAACCGCATTGACGATGCGATCGGCGCCAACCTCGCGAGGGTTTTCATAGAGCACAGGCATCCCGGTTTTGATCCCCGGGCCCACAATCATGATCTCGTGGTCGAAGGCGCGATCAACGGCATCGATCACCGTGTCGTTGAACGATGGGACAACTGAAGCGAGGATGCTCGCACGCACGTCCGGGCGCTCGATCCCAGCGAGCTCCAACAAGCTGAGCAACAAGACGTGGTACTCGTCACTGGTGCGGCCCTGGGACGTCTCGATGCGAAAGTCGTGAACCAGGCGTTCCCCGTCGTAGAGGCCGAGCACCGTGTGCGTATTGCCGACATCGACGACGAGGAGCATTTAGCGAGGCCGCAAAGACAGGGTCAGCTCGAGAAGATCCCCGAACGTCTTCGCTCGTGGGAACTCGGGTTGATCGGTCGCATACACGATCGGCTGCCCGGTGGGCGCAACGCTCTGTGGACGAATTGGCTCGGGCCGACGCGACCGGGATACCCCTGCGGGCGCCCCTGACGATGGCCGAATCGACCGGCCACGGGGCTCGACCGAAAGTGGGCGCTCAACTCTGGGCGGCTGAGACGAGTAGACCGTCGGACTGTCGATCGTCGGCGATGTGGGTGGCTCCGTGGGCTGCGACGAAGGCAGCTGCGGCGGAAGCGAGCTCGGAAACGGCGTCGGGTGAGCCGGCATGGGTGGTGAGGATGGAACGTGCACAGCCGTGGTGGTGCCCGAAGCGGTCCGAATTCGATCGAGGGTCTCTGCCGCCCGGGTGGCGCGCCCGCCGGGGCGCTTGGCCTTAACCTTTTCGAGCAGAGAACGGAGCCTGTCTTCGCGATCGCTCATGATGCCCTCTTAGTCTCGAGCATGCCTACAATCGCAGGTAGGTCCGCTCCATCCTTGAACCAACCCCAGACGGTCTCGGCAACCTCGAAGTCGACCATGATGAACTTCGAATCTCCGGTCGGGACACAGGAAACCTGCCGTTGGGAAATCTCGGAGAACATGCCGCCCAGGAGCGCCGCTGCCCCAAGCTCGTCTTCGTCGAGCTCGGGCTTGTCGCGTAGCGCAATTATCAGCGCGGAGCCCCATCGCTCGAAAGCTAGGCGCCCCCAACCGAAGAGCGCAGTCACCGCGGACGCGTGACCAAGCACGGCCTCCGGCGACAGCACCGACGCGGGCCTGTCCAGCCCGCCGAGCACCTGCTCGCCCAGCAGCTCGCCCAAACGGCGAAGAGGGGTGAGATCGCCATCGCGAGCTGCGGCGGCAACCAAAGCGGAAAGCACATCCTCACTGAGAATGACCACGCGCTCCCCCGTGCGGGCGCGAACCAGTCCCCCAGTCAGATTGAACTCGTAAAAGCCGCTAGGATCGAAACGGCCGTCGTGCATGCGTCCCCCTCAGGATGGGATGTAGAAGGTATAGGCCGATCGTGTCAAATGCCCTGGGTGAAATCAAACCTCGTCTGCCTCGCCCTTGCGGTTGCCATGCAGACGCAAACCGCACGGGCGCAAGGCGATCTGCTCGGCGCAGACGGAATAGCCGAGGCGATCGTCTCGATGACCTCGCGGGTGTGGACCGGGCCCCGAACGCCCGTACCCGGCCGGGTACGGCGGCCCCACGAGGCATCGCTGTCGGTCCGATCGCCGTTCGCCCTGCTGACCGTCCACGCCGATCCGGACGTGACTCAGCCTACGATGCGGCAGGCGATGGCAGCGCTCGAGTACGCGAGAGCGCGCCTCGACGCGATGGGATGGACAGCACCGATCTCCGACGGCGACCTCGGCGGTGGGCCGGAGGTAGATCTGTATCTGACCGCCACCCTCCCCGCCGGCGCCTACTCGGACGGCATCACACCGTGGACCTACCTCGACCGAGCCTCGACGTTCGCCGTGCTGAGCCCCGCAACGCCTAGCGCCATGCTCGACGCATGCGTGACGTCGGCCTACGCCGAAGCGCTATTGATGAGCATGGACCCGGCGGAGGCAAGGACTTGGCGGCGCGCGACGGCTGCGTGGTTAACCTGGGAGCTGACCGGTAGGTTCGGCTGTGAGGAAGCAGTGACCCGTCAACAGGCCGAACCGTTTCGGTCCTGGGTGACTGGGGCTGCCGGCAACGGCGCTGGCGGCGCGCTTTGGCCGGCGTATCTATCGGCGCGGCACGACACCGTGCCAGGCCACTTCATGCGCGACGCTTGGGGGCTCGCTAGCCAGCGCACTTGGGAGGGGACCGACCTCCGGGCGGACCCAGATCTTTGGTCGGCCATCGAGACGGCGGTGGATCGGAGCGGGGATCGCTTGCTCGACAACATCGAAGAGCTGGCTGTCCTCCGATGGTTCGTTGGACGGGCAGACCCGCGCAATGCCATCGTGGCCGCGCTCGATGGTGACGCAAAAGTCCCGATTTCTCGACGAATGAAGCGCCTCCCTACCCGAGTGGCCGCTCCGCAGCCCCTCGAATCGTTCGGGAGCGCATACATGGTCATGGACGCGGCCGCTTGGAACGATAGCACGCGCCTGCGCGCGTGGCTGCGAGGCGAGTACGGGGTGCACTGGTCCTTCGTCGCGGTTCAGCTCGATGAGCTCGGCAACGAGATTCGCCGCATCGCGGCTCCGCACACCGGCCCAACGCCCGACGCGTACCTGCCCATCGAGATCGACCGGGAGACTCGGCGCCTCTTGTTCGTCGTCACGAACCTGTCAAACGGGTTACCGGACGCCGACGAGGTCGACGTGCACGAGCGTTCCTTCGAGATCATCGTCGCCCGCGGCCACGACTAGGGGGTGTCCCTAATTTTCGAGCCAAAGAGTCGCGCATGCGAGAT
>CAZHPJ010000133.1:0-7396 GCA_964534585.1 uncultured Sandaracinaceae bacterium
GATGCCTTTCTGCCAGAGCTCACCGTCGCCGGCGCCGGGGATCTCGAGGCGCTTGGCCGTCGCGCCCGTGGCGATGATCACCGAGTCGGCGCTGCCTTCCTGGGCGTCCGCCTTGAAACGGAACGGGCGGCTCGAGAGGTCGATCTCGTTTACGGTCTCTGTATGGATGGTGGTTCCGAACCGTTCCGACTGCGCGCGGAAGCGATCGGTCAGGTCCGGCCCCATGATGCCCTCCGGGAAGCCGGGGAAGTTCTCGACATCCGTCGTGGTGGTCAGCTGGCCGCCAGCGGCGATGCCGCCCGCCATGAAACCCTCGAACAGGACGGGCTTCAGCTCGGCACGTGCGGCGTAAATCGCCGCGGTGTGGGCCGCAGGCCCGCTGCCAATGATCAAGACACGATGGCTCATGACACTCCTTTTGAGGTCCGGGTTATGCCTACCCGCAGGCAGGTGTGCAAGCCCTAACCGATCAGATCGGACACGTGCGCAGCGATGGCAAGAGAAGCCGTAAGCCCGGGAGATTCGATGCCGATCAGGTGCACCATCCCTGGCTGTGACGACGGGTTCGCAATGACGAAGTCTGCGAATCCGCCGTCGGGGCCGACGAGCTTCGGCCGGATCCCACTATAGTCTGGCGTCAAGTGCTCCGGCCGAATCGCTGGGAGGTAGCGCGCGACGGCTTCGGCAAAACGCTCCGCTCGGGATTCGTCGACGGAGTAGTCGATGGTGTCGACGAACTCGGCGTCCGGGCCGGCGCGCCGTGCGCCGGTAATATCTGCGGTGATGTGGACCCCGAGGCCACCTCCTGTGGGGAGCGGATAGATCAGGCTGTTGCGCGTGGCGGGCGCCCCTGCGCCAAGCGCGAAGTACGAGCCCTTGCATGGATACAAACGCCAGGGGCGCTGCCTGTCCGGCAGCCCCGATTTCGCTGCCACGTCGAGCGCCGAAAGGCCGGCGGAGTTCACGACACGCCGAGCGTGAAGCTCCGTCTGATTCCCCATCGTGTCCGTGGTCCGAATGATCCACCCATCTTGGGATCTCCGAATCTCGTCGACGGCCGTGTGGTAAACGACGGCTCCGTCGGCTTCTTTGATTTCACGGACGAGACTCGCGATGAATTCGTGGACATCGACCACGCCCGAGGTCGGGGAATGAAGAGCGAGCTCGCAACGAAGCTCCGGCTCTTGCTGGCTTGCTTCCCTTCCAGTCATCAGCCGAAGCTCGCCAGCACCAACTTCGCCGGCGTGGCGGGCGATGTCGCGGAGACGCTGCTCATCTTGGGCGCTCGTCGCAACGATCAACTTGCCCGTGTGCTTGTGCGGCACCTCGTGGGTTTCACACCATTCGTAGAGACGCCGCTTGCCTTCGATGCACATCCTCGTCTTGAGCGAGTTGTTCGGATAGTAGATCCCTGCGTGAATCACGCCGCTGTTCCGGCTCGAAATCTCGCGTCCGGGTCCGACTTCTCGCTCGATGACCACCACCGAGTCGAGCCGTCGTGAGAGCTCGTGACCGCAGGCGAGGCCAACGACCCCCGCACCGATCACGACCGCATCGACTTGCTCAGACATCGTCATTCCCCTCTAGAAAGCTATCGGGTCGATTCGCCGGGCTGGGGGTTGAACCGAAAGCTGCGGCATTGGTAGCTCACGCTGTTGCCGGTACGCATCGTAGTATACCAACACTTTGCGGACGTAGCGGTGGGTCTGCGTGAAAGGAATCCGCTCCAACAAGACGTCGACTGGCGTACCGTCGGCGCTCTCCTGGATCCAGCGTTGAACGTTGTGGGGGCCGCCATTGTATGCGGCTATGGCCAGTGGCAGCCGTCCGTCGAAGCGGTGAATCAAGGAGATCAGGTACCAAGCGGCGAACTCGAGATTGAGTCGTGGGTCGAGGAGATCCGCTGGCGTGAAATCCTCGCGGCCCAGCTCGCGAGCGATCAGTTGTCCCGTTCGTGGCATGATCTGCATGAGGCCGACCGCGCCGGCGTACGACACGATGTGCTTCTGATAGGCGCTCTCGACTCGCATGACCGCCAGCAGGATGTTGGGGTCGAGGCCGTATCGGTTGGCGGCGGGCACCGCGAGCCATTCGTAGGCACGCGGCAAGGTATCGAGGAAGTTGGGCCCGGCGAAGCCCCCGGCCGTTCCGATGTCACCGAGCGTCGCCGCCACGGCCGCGAGCGTGGCGCGGTCTTCATCAGAAAGCGCGAGGCGCGCGGCGCGAACGTCGCTCGCGACCGGTTCGCGCGTTCGGCCGTCGGCCCGCGCAACGGAGTCCAGGCCGGCTCTTGCGATCGGTTTCCCAAGTGCGTGGCGCCATGTCAGGTATGCCTCGAAGAGCTCGGAGGTCGCTGCTTCGTGTTCGCCGACGCGGAGCAAGGCCGCGGCGCGCGCAATCCACGGATAGCTGTCAGCGTGGAGCTCGCCGATCGGCCGCAGCTGCTCGGCGAGTGAGCGGTCGGATGCCCGGGGCGGCTCGGGAATCGTCTGGTCCTCGCCATTCGAGAGCCCCTCCTGGTCGGAGCTATCCTCGCCGCGTTCCACTCGCCCGAGCCCATTCTCGGCCCAAAGCGCGTAGTAGTGGTCCCCGCCCGACTCGGCGGTCGCCTTCGCCAGCGTGAAGAAAAGGGCTGCCTCGACCGGTTGGTTCGCGCGTTCGTGGGCTCTAGCCAGGTGGTAGATTGCGGCTGCTCTGTAGCGGGAGCTGGGGCGCCTCGCGATGCCTTCCAGCAGCGGTATGACTAGGCTTTCGCTCCCCGTCCCGATCGCGGCCATGGCTGCGTCGAAGAGAACGTCCGACGACGCCCCAGCCCGCGCGCCCAAGGTGGCGAGGATATCGTCGACCTCTTCCCGAAGCCCTGCCGCTGAAGCCACGCGCAGCATGTCTAAGAGCCGGCTCGAGGGAATCGACGCGGCCGCGCGACCCGCATGTAACGTGGTTAGCTTTCGGAGCGCTTGGGCCGGGTCACGCGCCGCAGCGGTTGCCGCCATGTCGTTCGCGCGGCTCTCGAGTTGCCTCGCAGTCGCGACGTCGTCGATCGGGAATAGCTGCGCGGCCCGCATGTACGTCTCGGCGGCCTGCCAGCGACCTTCGTAACGAGCGATGCTACCCGCGAGGTACTGGACTTCCGCGTGCTGCGCTCCGTTGAGAGGGCTATCGAGGAGCTCGGCGATCGTGGCCTTTGCCTCGTCGAGCGGACCGGTGCGAAGGAGATGGCGCGCCCGACGCACTCGCTCTTCATCGATCATGGAGGGCGTCTGGTAGCCGAGCGCCTTCAGGCGCGTCAGCTCGGACTCGGCCCAGGGCGCGATCCGGCTTCCGGGATGATCCACGCGGAGCGCATGCATGGCTGCGATGGCCTCGTCGTAACGCCCTTGGCGGAGCAGGCTCCGGGCATGCTCGAAAAGAAGCTCCGTTCCATGGGGACCCGCTGGGTAGGTCCGCAGCAGGTCACGGAGGGCCTGGTCGGCGGTCGGATCGCCCGCGCGCAGGAGAGCAAGCACCCGGCCAAAGCTAGCCTCGATCCGCACGGACTCATGTGGGCTTTGCGAGGCCTCCGCGAAGAACGCCGCCGCCCGGCCCGGTCGGTTCCTGAGGAGCTCGAGCCGGGCGCTCTGCAGGGCGATGCGGTCGCCGATCTGCGGGAGCCCCCGGTGGGCCAAGTCGAGCTGCAGGCGCGCCTCCTCGTAGTTCGCTGCCGCGATTTGGTCGGCGGCTTCACGATACGCTTCGATTGCGCGTGCCTCGGAAGGTCGCGCGCCGGCAATTGTGAACGCGTTCAGGTACAGTCCGCGCATCGGAGCGCGCCACTGCACTAGATTGATCGGCGCGGCAGCGAAGTACGGTTGATCTGCGACGCACATCGGCGCGTCAGGCGATGCGTAGACCCGTGCAGGAAGCGATGCGAGGAGCACCGCCGCGAACCCGGCTGCGATGAGTCCGCGATGAGCCACGCTCCTTACAACATTGCAAGTTTGTGAGGTGAGACGCAAAGATTGGATTGCCGACACGCCTCTTTATACGTAATCGGCGCCCGCACGCTTCATTCTTGCAAAGGTTCGTCGGTTTCCGACTCTCCGCCGGTGGCCATCTGAGCTGGGGCGTGCTTGCTGGGCTCGTCCTCGAGCTCGGGTCGCAGGATGGTGACGACGCCAACGCCGACGAGCACTGCGAAGCCGATCATCAGCCAGAACGTGCGCCACTTTGGGGTTTCGTACCCTTGGTCGTACCGAGGCATGTGCTCAGCCTCCAAGCTCCGCCAACGCCGCGCGAGCCGCAGCAGCCGCGCCGTCCGCCGGAACATCTTGGGACTCGCTCTCGGTGCGCTTCTTGAGCTCGACGGTGCCTTGTTTCAGGCCGCGAGACCCGACGGTAATGCGAACCGGAATCCCGAGAAGGTCGGCGTCCTTGAACTTGACCCCAGGCCGCTCGGAGCGGTCGTCGAGGAGGGCTTCGACGCCTTCTGCCTGCAGCGTCTCGTAAATCTCGGTGGCTTTGGCCAGGGGCTCCTCGTCTTTGCCGATGGGGGTGATGATCACTTGGTAAGGGGCGACGTTGACTGGCCACCGGATGCCGTGCTCGTCGTGGTGCTGCTCCATGATGGCGGCGATCAGGCGGGTCACACCGATCCCGTAGCAACCCATGACGATAGACCGGCTACTCCCCTTCTCATCGAGGAACGTCGCGTTCATCTTGTCGGAATAGTGGGTGCCGAGGACAAAGATGTGCCCGCCTTCGATGCCACGGTAGAGCTCGAGCTTGCCGTCGCAGCGGCGACAAGGGTCGCCGGAGGCAGCCTGCCGGATCGAGGCCACCTCCGCCTCGAAGTCACGCCCGTAGCTGACGTTCTTGTAGTGGTAGGGCGTTTGTCCCGCGCCGGCGATCGCGTTGGGCACCGCGACCGCGTCCGGATCGGCGATGATGCGGCCCTCGAATCCGACCGGGCCGACGAAGCCGATCTCGGTGCGGGTCGCTTCTTTCACTGCAGCATCAGACGCGAGCAAGACCTCTTCGACGCCGAGGTGTCGGGCCAGGCCAATTTCGTTGACCTCGTGATCTCCGCGAACGACCGCCAAGACGACTTCCTCGCCGGCGACGTAGAGCAACGACTTGAGCGTGTCGGACGCTGTGGTTTGCCCGCCAAAGAAGGACACGACCTCTTCGATCGAGCGCGTGTCTGGCGTTTTGACCTTCTCTAGCGCCGCGGGCTGGGTCGAGCTGGTGGCGGGGGGCTCCGTTCGACCCGGCTGCGCCACCTCGAGGTTGGCGGCGTAGTCGCATGCGCCGCACGCAACGATCCAGTCCTCGCCGGTCTGCGCCAGCACTTGGAATTCAGCGCTCTGCTTGCCGCCAATCGCTCCACTGTCTGCCTCGACGACGCGGTACTCGAGTCCGAGCCTCTTGAAGATTCGGTGATAGGTGTCGCGCATGAGCGCGTAGCTCTGCAGGGCGGCATCTTCCGACACGTCGAAGGAGTACGCATCCTTCATGACGAACTCGCGGCAACGTAGCAGGCCCGCGCGAGGACGCGGCTCGTCGCGGAATTTCAACTGAATTTGATAGAGGTTGAGCGGGAGCTGCCGGTAGCTCTTGATCTCGCGCCGAACGAGGTCGGTGATGATCTCCTCGTGGGTCGGTGCCAGGTGGTACTCGCCGCCCTTGCGATCCTCGAGGCGCAAGAGGGTGGGGCCGTACACGTCCCAACGCCCCGTCTCCTTGAAGTACTCGCCGGGGAGAAACACCGGCATGATTAGCTCCTGCGCTCCCGCCGCGTCCATCTCTTCGCGGATGATCTGCTCGATCTTGTGAAGGACCCGTGTCCCTAGAGGGAGTAGCTCGTAAATCCCCGCGCCGACCATCCGTGCATACCCCGCCCGAAGCATGAGCACATGCGATGGCATGGTCGCTTCCTTGGGGACTTCCTTCAGCGTTGGAACAAACGCCCGCGAATACCGCATCGCGCCGTCGTAGCAGGGAGGGGGGAGAGTTTCCACCAGCGTCTGCAGACCCTGGTGTCTCTGCTTACATGCCTAGGACGAAGCTTACGCTCGTGGTGCCGGAGCCGCCGATGTTGAGGGTCTGGACGTTCTTGGCGCCTTCGACTTGGTAGTCGCCGGCTTCACCGGCGACTTGCTTGTGGCAGTCCAGGACCTGGCGAACCCCTGTGGCGCCGACAGGGTGGCCGGCTCCAATGAGGCCGCCGCTCGGGTTGATCGGGGTGCTTCCGCCGAGGGCGATGACGCCTTCCTCGACCGCTTTCCAGTTTTCACCAGGGGCGGTGAGACCGAAATGGTCGATGGCCATGTACTCGGATGTGGTGAAGCAGTCGTGGGTTTCGATCGCGTCGATGCCGCTGCTGTCCGCGATGCCTGCGCGCTTCTGGGCGTCGGTCACCGTGCTGCGGACATGCGGCAGGATGTACTCCGCGTCGCGGCTTTCCGCGACCTTGTCCTCGAAGCGCATGCGCGCCGTCGCGTGTCCCCAGCCCTTGATACGGGGGACCGATTCGAGTGACACGCCCTTGCGGTCCGCCCACTTTTTGGCGTACGCGGGCGATGCGAGCATGAGCGCTGCCGCGCCGTCGGTCACCTGAGAACAGTCCGAGATGTGGATGCGGCCGCCGATGCTGCCATTGAATTCATCGCGGCTCATCGCGTGGTCGTAGTTCATGTACCAGGTGCGGGTCTGTGCGTTCGGGTTGAGCTTCGCGTTCGCGTAGTTGATCGTGCTGATCCCCGCGAGGTGCTCGTCCTTGAGCCCGTAGCGCTTGTCGTATTCGTCGCCGAGCTTGCCGAAGAGCTTGGGGAACGGGAAGTCGATGCCCTTGGCTTCGAGCTCGTACCACGCCGCAGTGCCGAGGAAGTCGCCGCCTTCACCGGGCCCGACCGTCTTCATCTGCTCCACACCGACCACGCACGCCAAGTCGTAGCGATGCGCCTCGATCTCGGCCGAGGCCGCGAGGATTGCGATGCTGCCCGATGCGCATGCGGCTTCGTGACGCGAGGTCGGAAGACCGCTGAACGCCGGGTCGATCTCCAAGAAGAATGCACCGAGGTGCCCTTGCTTGCTGTAGAGTTCTGCCGCGAAGTTGCCGGTGTGGGCAACCTCGATCTCGTTGGGCTCGATCTGAGTCTCTTCGAGCGCGCCAAGCACCGCCTCGCGCATCATCGCGACGAAATGTTTCTTCTCTTTGCTCCAGTTGCGAGCAAAGTCCGTCTGGTAGCCGCCGAGAACGTAAACTTCTGGAATCTGTGCCATCTTTTTCACCAAAACCTTTCGCTCACGCGGCGACGAAGAACTTACCCACGTTGACCTGTGGGTCATCGAAGAACGTTGTGCCCTCTTGGGCGTTTGCAAGCGCGGGCGGCACGGGAAGGCCTGCCTTTTCGATCAT
>CAZHPJ010000134.1:0-7391 GCA_964534585.1 uncultured Sandaracinaceae bacterium
GGCCACGGCCAAGAAGGGTCCGTCCCCGTTGCGCAACTACGATCAGCTCACCGCCAAAGACGTGGTGAACCGGGTCCAGAGGCTGTCGGCCCCGCAAACAACGGCCGTTCTCGACTACGAGCGTGCGCGGAAGAAGCGCGCGACGGTAATCAAGGCCGCCGAGCAGCACTTGGCCGCTGCGAGCTGAGCCCAACGCGAAGCATCTGTACAGCCGACCTGCCTGCACTACACTGCGGGCCGTGGGCGAAAACAAACAGATTCTCGTTGCGGACGACGAGGACAATCTACGCCGCGTCCTGAAGGCGCAGCTGCAGCATGACGGGTACGAGGTTCACTGCGTCGCCGACGGTGAGGCCGTGCTCCAGGCCATGGCGGAGCATCACATCGATGTTCTGATCACGGACCTGCGCATGCCGAAGCTCGATGGGATGCAGGTGCTCAAGGTAGTCAGCGAGCGTTTCTCCAACGTGCCGGTGATCATGATTACCGCGCATGGCACGGTCGACACCGCGGTCGAGGCACTCAAGCTCGGCGCGTTCGACTACGTGACCAAGCCGTTCGATCAGGCGGAGTTCCGGACGGTCGTCGGCAAGGCGGCGCGCACCCGTGAGCTCTCCCAAAAGCACGTGAGCGGCGACCCGAACGAGCGCGGCCGCTACCGCATTATCGGCCAGTCCGAACCAATGCACGGAGTCTACGACGTCATCGAGAAGGTCGCGGACACACCCAGCACGGTTCTCATCACGGGCGAGACCGGCACGGGGAAGGAGCTGATCGCGCGCGCACTCCATGAGAACAGCTCCCGCAAGAACAAACCGTTCGTCAGCGTCAACTGTGCGGCTATCCCACCTGATCTGCTCGAAAGCGAGCTCTTCGGATACGAGAGAGGCGCGTTCACCGGCGCGGTCACGAGTAAGCCGGGGCGCTTCGAGCTGGCGCACGGCGGAACACTATTCCTGGATGAGATCGGGGAGATTCCAGTGAGCATGCAGGTGAAACTGCTTCGCGCGCTGCAGGAGCGGGAGTTCGAGCGGGTGGGTGGCATCAAGACGATCACTGTCGACAGCCGCCTCGTCGCAGCAACGAATCGCGACCTCAAGGCGAGCATCGCCGACGGCCGATTTCGCGAGGATCTCTACTACCGTCTCAACGTCGTCCACGTGCACCTGCCACCTCTGCGCGACCGGCCGAGCGACATTCCACTTCTGCTCGAACATTTCGTACAGAAGTTCAACACCAAGCTCGGCCGCTCGACGAGCGGCTTCGAAGACGCGGCTATGAAACAGCTACTTCGCTACGGTTGGCCCGGAAACATCCGAGAGCTCGAGAACGTGGTCGAACGATGCATGATCTTTGCCGAAGATGGTGAGGTCGGCACACAGCATCTTCCCGCGGAGGTTCGTGACTCAGAAGATGAGCTGCACCCGGGCCTCGTTGCCGGAATCGGCCCGACTCCCGGGGAAACGGGCCTCAAGGAAGCGGTGAGGGAGGCAACGCTCAAGCTCGAACGGGAGTTTATCGGCCGCGCGCTCGATCAAACGGGTGGCAACGTCACTCATACCGCGCGGCTACTCAAGATCTCACGCAAAAGTCTGCAGAACAAGATGAAAGAGCTCGGGCTCAGGAACGATTGAAGGTCATTCGCCGTCGTCGCCGGCGTGCGCCAAGAGCATCGACGACTCGAGGTCTTCGCGGCTCACGGGCTTCTGCAACACGGGATTGGGCACGGAGGCGGCGAACTTTCGGAGGCGAGGCGTGAAGGCGCCGCCGCTCATGAACACGATCCGGTCGGAAAGCTGCGGATGCTCCTTCTTGATGGCTTCGTAGAAGGCTTTCCCATCGACTTCCGGCATCATCAGGTCGCAGATGATCGAGTCGAACTCCGGGTCTTCGGAGAGGCGCGCGAGAGCTTCCACACCTCCGAGCACCGTAACGGTATCGTAGCGGTATCGCAGGCGCCTGCGGAGGGCGGAAAGCACCATGGCGTCGTCATCGACGATCAGGAGCCGCAACCGTTGTAGCGGAGCCTCGGAGATAGGGCGGCTTTCGCGACGCTGCTCGACCAGGGTCAACCCGGTATCGGTCGGGATGACTAGCTCGAAGCGGGTGCCGCCGCGCGGAAGATGGTGCACCTCGAGCCTGCCGCCGTGATCTTTGGCTACGCGCTTACAGGCGGTCAGGCCCAGGCCCATTGCGCCGGCGTGCGCTTTGGTGGTGAAGCCCGGCGTGAAGATACGCTCTCGGTCACCCTCCTGGATGCCGACACCGGTGTCGCTAACCCCGACGACCAGCTGGTCGCCTTCCACATGGGTTGAGACGACGATCCGGTGCTTGTCGTACGCGCCGCCGTCGATGGCATCTGCAGCGTTGGTGAGCATGTTGACCAACGCCTGCGCAATGCGCCCCGGAAACGCCGCTATCATCGGGGTCGGCTCGAAGCGCTTCACGAGACGCGCTCGGTATCGAATCTGGTTGAAGACCATCGCACAGGCGTCGTCAATGATGCGGGTGATGTCGATCAGCTCAGCGTGGTCCTGATCGGCGCGTGAAAACGTCCCGAGGCTGCGGGCGATGTCTTGGATTCGGTGCATGCCCTTGTGACAGTCGGTGAGCATGTCGGCCGCGTCATCAATCACTTCCTGCAAGTTCGCATCGGCCGCGATTCGCTCGAATGATTGCGGCGTGATCGCTTCCCTCGTGGCTAGATCGACCCGCAAGGTCCGGATGAAACGACGAATTGCTTGGTGAGATTCGCGCAGGCTCTCGAGGTTCGCAAGAACGAAGGTGAGTGGGTTGTTCACTTCGTGAGCGAGACCGGCTGCAAGGCGGCCGACGGTGCGGAGGCGGTCCTCGGACACACGGGACCCAAGCGTCGCTGGCGGAGCGCTAGGAGGGACACTCGGTCGTGCTGTGGGCTGCGGTTGAATCGCGGTGGCATCCCGCAGTTGAGTCGGCAGGCGACGCAACGCGTACTCGCGGTTGATCGACTGCTGCAGGCCGGCGACGTACGCATCTGGGAGCACCATCTCCCACGGACGCTCCTCAGGAAGCGTGCACGACTCGTCGTCGAGCAGGA
Organism: uncultured Sandaracinaceae bacterium; assembly: GCA_964534585.1. GTDB lineage: Bacteria > Myxococcota_A > Polyangia > Polyangiales > Houyiibacteriaceae > SG8-38. Next base: position 3,077 of record CAZHPJ010000134.1, read on the forward strand.
GCGTGCAGATCCCCCGCGCTATCGACGGAAGCCCCGCGCCGAGGCGAGTGTCCCAGCAAACGACGTGAGGTGCATGACTTTCGAGCTGGTTGACCGCGTCCTCGCGGTCAACCGCAACGCGGCAGACGACGCCTTCGGGCCATGCACGAAGACTCTCGCGGACGAGCATGATCCGCTCTGGGTTGCCCGAAGCGATCAGAAGGCGGATCCGTCTCGTCCCCGAAATCGCCGATATTTGTGTCTTGCTGAGAGGCACAGTCGTCCAAGACGCCGGGATCACCCTTGACGCCCCTGTAAAACCATAGCACTGTAATAAGGCGCTGTGAACGTTATTTTGGGGTGATGGTGGGGGATGCTCGAGAAGCGCGGGGACGAGGAAGAGCACGAGGTCCGGGACGTCCTTCTCGTGGAAGACAGTCAGATCGACGCGCAGCTGATTCGAAGGCTGCTGCGGCGGGTGACGTCCTCGTACTATCGAGTGACCCACGTCTGCACCCTAAACGACGCCGTGTTGTCGGCTGAAGACCTCGTCCCCGATGTCATTCTCGCGGACCTCAATCTGCCGGACTCGCGGGGCACGGATACGGTCGCAAGCCTGCAGACATCCTATCCGGACATCCCGCTCGTGATCGTCAGCGCGTGGGAAGACGAGGCTATCTCGCTGCAGTCCGTCAAGGCGGGCGCGCAGGACTATCTGGTCAAGGGCCACATCGACGGAGCGAACCTGCACCGCGTGATTCGGTATGCCATCGAGCGAAAACGAACCGAGCTCGAGCTAGTGCGCCTCGCTCACTTCGACCAACTCACCTCTCTTCCCAACCGGACGCTGCTTCGCGAGCGCGTCGATCACGCGCTAGCTCGCGCGATGCGCGCAGGTTCCGGAGTCGCGACACTGATCCTCGACATGGATCGCTTCAAAGAGATCAACGATATGCTCGGTCACGCGATCGGCGACAAGCTGCTGATCGAGGCTGGACAGAAAATCCGCGCAAGCGTTCGTGACCAAGATACGGTAGCGCGGCTCGGGGGGGACGAGTTCGCAGTGATCCTCGAAGGGGTGAGCGAGGCCAAGGAAGTTCTGCCGGTCATCGAGCGAATCATACAAAGCCTGGGCGAGGTCACCAACATCGATGGGCACGAGATCAACAGCTCGACCAGCATTGGCATCGCCATGTACCCGGAAAACGGGAACGATCTGTCGGAGCTCCTGCGGGCGGCTGACCTCGCGATGCACCAGGCCAAGGCATCCGGACGTGGCCGGTATCAGTTCTTCGCCAACGCCATGCAGGAAGAGGCACGTTCGAGGCACGCACTCGAGCGGGCCCTGCGTCACGCGGTCCAGAATCGTGAGTTCGAGCTGGTCTACCAGCCACAGCTCTGCCTTCGGACCGGAACGGTGATCGGGGTTGAAGCCCTCCTGCGATGGATGAGCCCAACGCGAGGGCTTCTCACCCCGTATCACTTCATCGCGGGTCTCGAGGAGTTCGAGCTGATCAACGAAGTCGGCGAATGGGTCTTGCAGACCGCGTGTGAGCAGATCCGCAAGTGGCACGCGATGGACTTGGAACCGATGCGCGTCGCCGTGAATGTGTCCGCGCAACAGTTCGAGGACCCGATGCTGATCGACAAGGTCCGATACGCGCTCAGGGAAGCAAAGCTCCCGCCAGAGTTGCTGGAGCTCGAGCTCACAGAGAGCTGCCTGATGTCCGACCCGACGCAGGCGGGGGCACTGCTTCGCGAGATTCGTGGCACCGGGGTGCGCATCGCGATCGACGACTTCGGCACCGGTTACTCGTCACTCACCTATCTGCACGAATTCCCGCTGAGCGCCCTGAAGATCGACAAAACCTTCGTTCAGAGCGTCGAATTAAATGACCGCGGGGGGCCGATCTCGAAAATGATCATCGGCCTCGGGAAGAACTTGGGGCTCGAGGTGATCGCCGAAGGTGTCGAAACCGAGCTCCAGCTCCAGTACATGAGAGAGCACGGCTGCGACGTCGCGCAGGGCTATCTCTACGCGCGCCCCGAATCGCCTGAGGATCTCACTCCATGGCTCCGGGCCAATCAGCGTGTATCCGAGACCTACGTCCGGTCGATCCCCGTCAAAAAGCGTGACGACGAGACCGGCACCTGAGCATCGAGCTTGGTGTGCTAGCGTAGCCGTATGGCGGCCGCGGCGATTCTCGTCGTCGACGACGAACGAAACATCCTTACTTCGGTCTCGCGTGCCCTCGGCCTCGAAGGCTACGAAGTCGAGGTAGCCGGCAGTGCCGAGGTAGCCCTCGACAAGCTGGCCAAGCAGACGTTCGACGCGATTCTACTCGACGTGCAGCTCCCGGGAATCGACGGGCTCGCCATGCTCAACGAGCTGCGCAAGCTGGAGATCACGACCCCCGTCGTCATGATGAGTGGGCATGCAACGATCGAAGTCGCGATGGAGGCGACGAGGCGCGGGGCCGACGACTTCATCGAGAAGCCAATCGGCAGTGATCGCCTGCTGCTTTCATTGAAGCGAAGCCTCGAGCTCCGGGAGCTTCAGCAGGAAAACCGGGAGCTCCGACGGCGTTACGGAACCAGCGAATCGTTGCTGGGGCGGAGCCCTGCCATCGCCAGGCTTCGCGAGCAGATCGAGCTGGCGGCGCGGTCGAACGCACAGGTGTTGATTCTCGGAGAGCGGGGCACAGGCAAGGAGTTGGTCGCCGCAGCGATTCATGCCGGCTCCGCACGCGCTGGCGGGCCGCTCGAGAAGCTCAACTGTGCCGCGGTTCCCGAGGGTCTGATCGAGAGCGAGCTCTTCGGGCACGAGGCGGGCGCTTTCACTGGAGCCACGAAGCTACGGCGGGGCAAGTTCGAGCGGGCGCACGGCGGCACTCTCTTCCTCGACGAGGTCGGCGACATGCCGCCACAAATGCAGGCGAAGCTCTTGCGGGTGCTGCAAGAAGGCGAGGTGGAGCGGGTCGGCGCAGGGTCGACCGTGAAGGTCGACGTGCGGGTCGTCGCCGCGACGAACAAGTCGCTCGAAGCAGAGATCGAGGCTGGAAGATTTCGCGCCGACTTGTTCGACAGGCTCAACGTGGTGCCGTTGAGGGTCCCCGCGCTCGCAGAGCGCATCGAGGACGTTCCGCTGCTGGTCGAGCACTTTCTCGCGCTCGCATGTGAGATGCACGACCGCCCGGGCAAGGAGATCACGCCCGGCGCCATGTCGTTGTTGAAAGCGTATCCGTATCCCGGCAACGTCCGGGAGCTGCGAAACCTGGTGGAGCGCCTCGTGATCCTGACCCCGGAGAGGACCGTGACGGAAGCCCAAGCCCGAGCCCTGCTGCCCATCGGCTCTGAAGGGGCGTCCGGTGCCTATTTCAAGCCAGAAACCCCGCTTCGAGAGATGCTGGAAGCGGTCGAGCGGGACCTGATCACGCGGGCACTGCAGTTTCGGGAGGGGCATGTGACCCGGACTGCCGCCGACCTCGGCCTCGAGCGCAGCCACCTATACAAAAAGATGCGGGCGTTGGGAATCCGCAAACCGGTCTCGGAGTGAGATTGCGTTCTTCGCCCCGACAACATACAGATTGCGGGACCAACCGAGGCCACCTTGTTCGATAACCTGTTCCCAGTCGATCCCGAAGTCGCAGCCCGCATCGAGGCGCTCGACCTCGAGTTCAACAAGTTCGGGGTCGATCCGTACGGGATCGACAAAAACGGTTTGACCCGATTCATGTCGGCGTTTGCCTGGATCTATCGGTACTACTTCAAGGTCGACGTGTACGGCATCGATAACGTGCCGTCGCAGGGGAGGGCCGTGCTCGTGGGCAACCACTCTGGCGGCGTCGCGATCGACGGCGCGATGGTCATGGGATCGATGTTGCTCGATGCCGAGCCGCCGCGACTACCACACGGCATGATCGACAAGTTCATTCACGAGTTTCCGGGGGCATCGCAGTTCATGAGCCGAACCGGTCAGTTCACCGGGAACCCCGACCAGGCCGTTCGGTTGTTGCGGGCCGACCGTCTGATCCTAGTGTTTCCCGAAGGCGCTCGCGGCACCGCCAAGCTTGCAAAAGACGCGGATTCGCTGGTGGGGTTCGGGACAGGGTTCATGCGCCTGGCGCTCGAAACCAAGAGCCCGATCGTGCCGTTCGGCTTCGTTGGCGGCGGGGAGGCATTGCCGACCATCGCAAACTTCAAGCGACTCGGTCGGCTGTTTGGGGTGCCCTACGTGCCTGTCACCAAGTGGATCCTGCTCGTGCCCAAGCCCACGCGTTTCCAGTTGCTCTACGGCAAGCCGATGTATTTCGAAGGCACGGGTCACGAACGGGAC
>CAZHPJ010000135.1:0-7380 GCA_964534585.1 uncultured Sandaracinaceae bacterium
CGTTGACCGTCCTCGACTACGACAAGCTCATCGACGGGCAAAGCGACGGGCCGTCGTCAGTTGTCGACACGATCGACCTTTCCGAGTGGGCCCCCGGACCGATCGAGGTCGAGATTACGCCGGATGGCAAGACCGCAATCGTAGCGGTCGGACCTGCGTTCTTCGACGGCAACGGGGTCACGAACATGCTCATCGGTTCGCCCGAAGTACCGCCGGGAGGCACGCTGCTGGTCGTCGACTTGGCGTCCGGCGAGGCCACAGAGGTTGCTACAAAGGACGTGCCGCTCGGGATCGCGATCAGCTCGGACGGCACTCGTGCATACACGGCCAACTACGGAACGATCGACCAGCCAGGCAATACGCTGTCCGTCATTGATATCCCGGGGCGCCGGCTCATCGAGGAAATCACCCTCGGCGGGCGGCCTGAGCAAGTTGCACTGAGCCCTGATGGGACGCTCGGCGTCATCAACATTGCCGGCGCAAGCGGCGGCATTCATGTTTTCGAAACCGCTGACATCGAAGGCACACTCAGCCCGCTCGTTGCGACTGGCAATGACCCGTCCGACCTGACCTTCCTCGACGACGAGACGCGTGTCGCCGTGGCAAACAGCTTCAGCTTGGACGTCACCCTCGTCGACACATCCGACCCGAGCGCTCCTTCGGTGCTCAACAGCTTCGGTATGGACGGTGGCTTTCCCTATGGCGCGACTTACATGCCCAGCCGCGATCAGATTCTCGCTCCGACCGGCACGGGTTCGAACCTGGTTACGATCGACCGCGACAACGACGTGCTGATGCCCTCCGTGCCGGCGATGCTACCAGGCGGCGCGTTTCCGCTCACCGCAGCAGTGGACGGAACGGACAGCTACGCATTCGTGGCTCACATCGTGGACCGGAAGCTCTCCATCATCGATATCGAGACCGGCGCCTCCCGCGCGGTCACCTGGCTCGACGGTCCCGGCCCATCCTACGTCGCCGTCCAACCCTGACCGTTCGGTCATGCGCGCCGGGTCCATTCCGGCCGTTCCGTTGATGACGGAACACGGGCCCCGGCTGTTCGTGCTGCCTATACTGGTGGGCAGAAAAAGAGGGGGATCTCTTTTTCGATGGGGGTTGAGATATGTCCTTTCTTCGTGGGTGGGGAGTGGTTGGTGTGTTGTTCGCGGCGGCGCTATGGCTGACGCCGGGGCAAGCGCGCGCGTTTCCCGATGAGCCCTATAGCCTCGACGACGGCAAGAAGGCGCACACTGATCGCTTCCACATTCTCGGTGAGCTCGGCTTGTTCGCGGGCACGCTCGAGGGCGGCCAGCGCTCCATTGTCTTGAGCCCGCTACTCGAGATGCGTTTCCAGCTTTCCTATGACGTCGTCATGCAGGCCGTTTGGGGGATGTCGTACGCGAACGTCGACACCGTCCAGGGTGATCCCGACAACTCCTTTCGCGTCGGAAATCCGTACTTGGCTTTTCACTACCAGGGAAAAAAGGGGCAGTTCTCTTATCGCGCCGGGATCGGTGCGACCATTCCTGTGGCAAGCCTCCCAGACGAGATCAACGAGCGGGTGACCGCGGCGTCGGCCTACTCCCTTGCCGCCGCGCTGCGCGGAAACACGATGTTCTGGCTATGGGATCCGCACACGGTGAGCGTCATCGTTCCGGTCGCGTTCGAGCGCAGCAAGCCTAGTGGTTTCCTCTGGGGCGCCTACCTCGACACCGGCGCTCTGATCAAGCTCAACGACAAGAACGCGAGGACCTCAAAGACCGATTTCATCATGCAGATGGTGGCCATGATGGGCTACCAGGCGACGGACTGGCTTCGAGTTGGTTCCCGTTTCAGCCTCGTGCTGATACCGAAGTTCAACGAGCAAAAGACCCAGCTGGCCGTCGAGCCCTACCTGCGGTTCGGTCAGGACAAGGCGTTCGGCGCGATTCGGATCAACATCAACCTCGACAACCCCAACGGCTTTTCGTTCGACGCGCGTCAGGTTTGGGGCCTACGAATCGCGGGCGGCGCTTCGTTCTAAGCGTCGAAGATCGGTAGGTCATCGCCGGCGAGCGGGAACGCCGCCTTGTAGTCGTCGGGCACGCCCGCGAGGTTGCGCAACGCCCGATGCACGTGGGCGATCGAGAGCCGGGTGCCTTGGGCGGTGTCCGGTGAGCCCGTTACCTGGAGCGTCACCGGATCGATGAGTTGTATGCCTTGGCGATCGTCGGTTCCGCCGATGAGCCGGTTACCCGGGATCCCGGGGCCCATCATCATCATGCTGCTGATCGGCCAGTGGTCCTTGCCGTTACCGCTATTGTACCCAGGCGTCCGGCCGAAGTCCGAGCCCATCACGACCGCGACCTTGTCTGCAAGACCCATGCGCTCGGCTTCTTCCATCGCGAAGCTCGCACCGTTCACGAAATCGATGAGGCGCGGTAGGTGGTCGGCGTCGTGATTGCCGTGCGTGTCGAAGCCGCCAGCCGCTACGCTGACGCTGACGGAAAGGCCGGCTTGATAGGCGGCCAAGGCTACTTGGATCTGCCGGTGAAGCCGGTTGTCCGAGAAGCTCTCCGGCAGGGACTCGGACACCCGCTTGAGGTCATCCTGCCCGAGCCTCGCGAGCATCAGCTCGTTCTGGCCGTCCCAAATGCGCGGCAGCCGCTGCCTTTCTTGCAGCCGCAAGAGGCGAAGCTGCTGCTCTCGCTGAACGATGCCCGGTACATCCGGGTGGCCAAAGTAGTTTTCTTCGGAGCCCGTTGGGTCCGGACGCGATGGCTGTGCAAGGTTGTGGAGCAGACCGCCGTCACCGAGCGTCACCGCGTTGGTGACGCCTTGGGTGTCGAGGTATCCGCCGTACCCGATCAGCGGCATCGGAAGGTTGGGGCCGTGTGTTGCTGCGATCAACGCGCCAATCGGCGGGTGTCCCTCCGCCGTTCGGCCGCTCCAGGTGCCGCGTGTGCCCTGGTCATGACCGTTGGTCGTGGTGTCCATGCCGTTGATGACGAGCAGGCGTTGGTAGTGTGTCTGGAAGAACGCGTCGAGCGCGGTTCCGTCATCGCCGAGTGGCGCGTAGTTGAAGTTGCCCACGCTGCGAATGTCGCTCTTGAGGAAGCGTCCTACCGGGTTGTCCTCGTTTTCGTTTGCGCGGCCCTTCGGGTCGCAGAGGTGGCTCGGATCCCAACCACCGCCGGCGTGCATGAAGATCCAGTAGGTCCCGGTGTACGCCGGTCCGCTGGTCGACTGGGCGCTACCGCGTAGAGGGTCCACCGCCGCCGGCAAAACACACGTCAGCCCAGCCCAGCTCGCAATACGTAAAAAGTCACGACGGTCCACAGCTAGTCCTCCCTCACTCGTACAGGTACCGGTAGTCGGACAGGAGATAACTCACCGCCGCCATCCAGGCGCGTACGGTGTACTCCGTGTCGCGGTTGATGCGTTGCTCTTGAGGCAGCGAGTCGCCGGTCATTCGGTCGTTGAAGAGTCGGCACGGACGCGCCAGCTCCTCTGGCACGGATCCATCGGCCAGGCCTTCCCGTCCCAGGCTGTAGGCTTCCATGAGCACGACCAGGGTGGCCGCGATTTCCTCATCGTTGCCGGCCAGTTCCTCGCCCAAGAGTTGTCGGTGGAGATGCCGAACCGTATCGCGCACTTGGTCCGACGCATCGGAAAGCGGTGTGCTTCGGTCGATGTTGGGGAACAGGAGACGCTGGTTGGCTGGTTTGGAGAAATCATACGGAACCGCCGAGCAGGCCACCTCGTAGGCCATGCGTTGCGCGAGGCTTGCCATGACACCGTTCGGCTCGGTTACGCGCTGGGTCACCAAGTCCGAGTCGATGCCACCGTAGAAAATGCTGTACTGGCCGAGCAGGTAGTCCTCGCGATTCGGGTTTGCCCGCCAGCGGACGCCGGTGGTCGCTTCGATCTTGCGAGACAGGTGCTCCGGTGTGAGCAACCGGGCCGTGCCAAAGGTCGACAGCTCGGTTTCCATCTCGCTGGTGAGCGGGCTCGCATTCTTGGCCCGGAAGTAGGGGCTCAGGATGATCTCTCGCACCAAGAGCTTGAAGTTGTGCCGGCTGTCGATGAACCGCCGCTGGATCGTTCGCAGAACCTGTTGCTGCAAGTTGTACGCGCGCTCGAGAGCAGGATCGATGTCGGAGTCGATCTCAGGCACAGGCGGAGGAGGGGGAGGGAGAGGCGGAGGGCCCGAGCCAGCCGCGCCGCCGACACCGGCCATGCCACCGACGCCGCCGGTACCAGCCGTGCCGCCGACGCCAGCCATTCCACCCGTGCCGCCGGTGCCAGCCATGCCGCCGACACCACCGTCCATGTCTATCACGGCATTGGGGTCCACTATCGGACCCGGGTCCTGCATCGCGTCTTCGGCCATCTCCGGCGTCATCGGTACCGTGATGTCGAGGATCTTCTGGCCGGTCAGCCCTTGGAACACCGTCTTGACGGTGGCTTGCGCGAATCTCGGATTGTCGGCGAGCCTCTGCGCGAACCATTGCAACGCGTTCTTTCGGCTGCCGTCAGGCAGCGCTTCGCCGTTGAAACCTGGAGGCAGGATGTAGTCCGGCCCAAACCAATCGCCTTGGCCGCTGTACTCGCCGCTCTCGTTCCAGTTCATGTAGAGACCTGCGACCGGATCCATGGTCGTGTGACAGACAGTGCAGGTAGGATTGTTGAGCGTCGGGTTTTCGCCGAAGTCGTCGCTTGCGTCCACGGGTCGGCTTCCGAATTTGTTGATGTCGATATCGAGGAAGAACCAATAGGTCATCCGGGAGCGGTGCCGGTTGATGTTCGTGTCGCTCGTCGGAAAACGATTGAGGAACATTGCTGACGTTAGAATACCCGCATGAGGGATGCCCGGGATTTGAACCTCTCGGAAGCGCTCGGGGTTCTCTCCGATGCCGAGCGGTACGTCGGGGAGACCGACCAACGATAGCTGTGAGTAACCGTTCGCCATCGTGTAGTTGGCCGTCAGGATCTCGGTGAAGGGACGCTCTGTGGCAATGACGTGCGCGATCAGCTCGAGCGGCCCGCGCGCGAGCGAGTCGTTGGTAACCTGCGCTTTGCCGTCGTCGTCCGGATACTTCCTCTCGAACCAACGAAGGTTTGGATAGACGTCCTCGTCGAGAAGCTGGATCGCATTTTCCCGGCCGAGGTATTTGTCGGTCAGGAAGCGATCGTTGTAGAGTTCTATCATTCGGTCGTAGAACCGCTCGTCGCGCATCATCTCTGCGAGAGATGCTTCGAGCCCAATCTGACCTTGCTCGGCAGTGGTTTGCGCCTGCCGCTCGGTTGGAAGCTTGCCCGTGAGCTCGAGGCTCGCCTTACGGAGCGTCTCGTTCCAAGTCAGGAGCTCGAGCTGGCCCTCGTAGGGGTTCGCAAACCCCTCGGACGGGGGACAGGCGTTCATGTTCTGGGTCGAGCAACCTCCGAAGAGCGTGGGCTCGCTCTTGCAGCTGGAGATGGTGGAGGCCGACCCCAGGAGCAGGAGGGCGAATCCAGCCCATAGGCTGCCGTGGATGCACGTCTGGCTCATTTGCACAAGGGACACCCTAACATGCAAAAAACAACCCTGCAGGACTAAAAATTCAATGTATTACAAAGCCATACAGCAAAAATATAAGCTATTAGGGTGATAATTATTCGTCATCGATCTTGCACTATGTCTCCAGTCTGCCAAGATCACGAAGGAAAGAGGGAGTGAATTTTTCTTTTGAAACGGTTTATTTTCTCACCCATCATTTAGACCTTTGCGAGAATTTTTCACTATGACTGATTGGAGAGGTATGTCTTTCACTCGGAAGATCTTGGTGCGATTCATGACGCTGCTGACCTGCGGTTCGGCGTTGGCTGCCTGCGGAGGGGACGGCGCTGCCACGGAGCCCCGGCTTCGGAGCTTGGTCTATTGCGAGAACCCCGAGGTGGCGGCACCGTCCTGTTCGCTCGAGGGATACGCCGTGTCCGACGACTCGGCGCTTCGCGCGAAGCTCGAGGGTTGCGCCACCGCTGGTTGTCACGGCACCGGGGGGACCGCCGTCACTACATGGACCCTCGATCTGTCTGGGTCTTCGGTTCAGAGCGCGCTGACGCCGCTTGCAACGACACTCGGTGTAAGCGGAGACTACCTCGTCGACGAATTCGATCCGGATTGCAGCTACGTGCTCACGAAGGTCACCGATCAGTGGGCAGGGGGAAGCCGAATGCCGCTCACGCCTCCTTATTGGAGCAGCGACGAGATCGACTGCTTCCGCTCGTACCTGAACGACATGAGCAACTGAGCCGCCTTCTGGTCAACCACGCTCGGCGCGGCGGATGCCGAGGTTGACGATCTTCTGCAGCAACGCTGGGTAGTCCATCCCGGCTGCCTTCGCGGCGCTTGCGAACTCATCGCCTTCGCCGATGTCGGGGTTGGGATTGGCTTCGAGGAAGTAGAGCTTACCCGACTCGTGGAGCCGAAAGTCGATTCGCACGCAGCCATCCGTGCCGAGGCGCCGGCAGATTCGGCGCGACAGCCTTGCGATCCGCCGCTCCGTCTCCTCCGAAAGCCCGTTTGCACGCCCAATGCGGACGTCATGCTTTTTCTGGAACTCGAGGTCCCACTTCACCCTGCGGGTGGCGATCTTGGGAGCGTCTTCAGGTAGCTTGTCCAGAAAGATTTCCCAGGTGGGGAGCACTTGTAGCCGGTGATTCCCGAGCACGGAGACGTAGAGCTCGCGGCCCGGAATGTACTGCTCGACGACGGCATCGGTCAGGATCTTGTCGTGGATGAACGAAACCCTTTCTTCGAGTGCTTTGTCGTTGTTCACCACGGAAGCCTGGGCGATTCCGTAGCTCCCTTCCTCGATTAGTGATTTCACGATGAGCGGAAACTCGAGCCGATGCGGCCGCTTGATCTTCCGGTAGCGTGGGAAGACGCGGAACCTCGGCACCTGAATTCGGTGGTACGCGAGCACCTTTTTGGACAGCGCCTTGTCGCGCGCAAGAAGAAGTCCTCGTGGGTTGCATCCAGTGTAGGGAGTGCGTTGCAGCTCCAGGTACCCAACGACATGTGCATCGAAGATCGCTTCCCCATCGAACTCCTCGAGGAGGTTGAACACGACGTGCGGCTTGAACTCCTCGGTCGCGGTTCGAAGCGGCGTGAGCTCATCGCTGAGCCCCACCATCCGCACTTCGTGTCCGAGCCAGCGCAGCCCTTCGCGCACGTCGAACTCGGTCTTGAACGGCGCAATCTCGGCGGGAGTGAGGTTGCTGATGTCATCGGGCGGGATGAGACTCTTGTGCACGAGAACGATGATTCGCCGTCGCTTTAGAGTGGGTGCCATGTATCCCGCCGGTGCAGCAGGTGCACCGTGTGCACCGTCAACATGATGGAAAAGTCGAGCTTCGTCT
>CAZHPJ010000136.1:0-7379 GCA_964534585.1 uncultured Sandaracinaceae bacterium
GGAACCGGCTCGAGCAGCCGATGCCCGAGATGAACACCGTGTTTTCAGGGGCCGACCCAAGGCTCGGAAGGGTGCGCTGTACGGCAGCGAGGATCGCGTAGTCGCCGCAGCCGGGGCACCAGCGCACCTCCTGATCGGAGGCGAAGTCTTTGCGGGTGTATTCTTTCTTTGGTGCGTGGGGACTCATCTTGCGCTCCGCTGCAGCCGCTCCTCCACCGCTTCGACGAGGTGAGCGATTCGGAACGGGTGTCCTGTGACCCTGGTCAGGCTCTCTGCGTCGACCAGGTATTCAGCCCGGAGCAGTTTCACCAGCTGCCCGTTGTTGAGCTCGGGGACCAGGACGCTGTCAAACGACCGCAGTAGATCGCCAAGTCCTCGAGGGAGGGGCCAGATGTTGCGAAGGTGCAGATGCGATACTTCCTGGCCCTTCTCGCGCAGCTCGCGCACGGCTTGGCTGATCGAGCCGTAGGTCGAGCCCCAGCCAACGACCAGCAAGTCACCGTGATCTTCGCCCTGGTCGACCTGCGCACGGGCGATGTCTCTCGCGATCCCTGCGACCTTCTCTTGCCGGATCTTGGTCATCCGGTGATGGTTCTGAGGGTCGTAGGAGATGTGGCCGGTCTTTTGGTGCTTTTCGAGCCCGCCGATGCGGTGCTCGAGACCGGGCGTACCCGGGATTGCCCATACGCGGGCTAGGGTGTTGTCGTCCCGCAAGAACGGATGGAAACCCTCGGGGTCTTTGTGGAACTCGACCGGGAACGGTTTCAACGCGTCGAGGTCGGGGAGCGGCCAGGGCTCCGCGCCGTTCGCAAGGTAGCCGTCGGTGAGCAAGATGACTGGCGTCATGTATTTTACCGCGATGCGAAGCGCTTCGATGGCCATGTAGTAGCAGTCGCCCGGCGTCGCGGCCGCCAACACTGCGAGCGGCGCGTCACCGTTGCGTCCCCAGATGGCCTGGAAGAGATCGGATTGTTCAGTCTTCGTCGGAAGCCCAGTCGAAGGTCCTCCACGCTGTACGTTGACGATGATCAATGGCAGCTCGGCCGCAATCGCCAAGCCAATTGCTTCGGACTTCAACGCGACGCCGGGGCCGGACGTGCCCGTGATGCCGATCGAGCCACCGAAGCTCGCGCCGACGGCGGCCCCGACCGCCGCGATTTCGTCTTCCGCTTGGAACGTCGTCACGCCGAAATGCTTGAGGCGCGCCAGGTTGTGCAAAAGATTCGAGGCAGGCGTGATTGGGTAGGAGCCGTACATCACCTCGAGGCCTGCAAGCCTCGCGCCCGTCACCAGGCCCCATGCGGTCGCTTCGTTGCCGTTGATGTTGCGGTACTCGCCCGGTGCCAGATTGGCCGCCGGCACCTGGTAAGGGTTGATTCCGTGCGGCAATTCCGCGTTTTCGCCGTAAATGTGGCCGGCGTTGAGTGCCGCAATGTTCGCTTCGGCAAGCTTGGGCCGCTTCGCGAACTTCGCTTTGAGCCAGTCGATAGTCTGCCCGCGCTCACGGCCGAAGAGCCAATACATGAGGCCCAATGCCCACATGTTCTTGCAGCGGCTCCCTTCCTTGGCACTAAGCCCAATGTCTTTCACCGAGGCGAGCGTCATCCGGGTGACGTCGAGCGCCAACACGCGAAAGCGATCCAACGTGTCGTCTTCGAGTGGGTTGCTCTCGTATCCCGCCTTCTTGAGATTGCTCGGAGTGAAGGCGCCGGTGTTGACGACGAGCAAGCCACCGGGCTTGAGAACGTTGGTGTTCACCTTGAGAGCGGCGGGGTTCATCGCCACCAACACGTCGGGCGCATCACCTGGTGTTTGGATGTCGTGCGCGGCGAAGTGGATCTGGAAGGCCGAGACGCCATAGGTCGTGCCGGCCGGCGCACGGATCTCGGCCGGGTAGTCAGGAAACGTCGCAAGATCGTTTCCTGCGTCCGCCGTAGCGGTGGCGAACTGGTTGCCGGTGAGTTGCATCCCGTCGCCGGAGTCGCCGGCGAAGCGGATGACAACAGAGTCTAACGTTTCACGCGGACTGGGCCGAGCGCGCGTGGCGGCCGATGTTTCCATGCTCGATTGTCGATTCTAGTCCCGCAGGCGTCCGGGCGCCCGTGCTTCCGGGCTAAGCAGGAGCCGGTTTTAGGGCGGGGGTCCCCGATCCGCAAGCGAATATCCAGAGGTTGGACGATGAGACACTCCCGGCCCATCTTCGGGGCATGGTGGAGGTGAAAATCTGCGGGCTGACTTCGGTCGACGACGCGCTGCGTTGCATCGAGGCGGGGGCCGACGCGATAGGGCTGAATTTCTGGCCTGGCTCGCCCCGGCGTGTCGACGTCTCGACGGCGCGTGCGATTGTCGAGGCGGGTGGGGACCGTGCCGAGATCGTCGGTGTATTCGTGGATTTTACCCTCGACCAGGTCCGCGAGATCCTACGGAAAACCGGCATTCACTGGGCGCAGCTACACGGTGATGAGCCAGCCGAGCTGGTCGCCGAGCTCCTCCCCAGGGCATACAAAGCGATTGCGGTGAAAGACGGCTCGGCTATCGAGCTCGCCCGCCACTATCCCGGTGAGCACCTCCTTCTCGACGCGAGCGTTCCCGGCATGCCGGGCGGAACGGGCCGAACCTTCGATTGGGATATCGCCGCCGCCGTCGCCAAAGAGCGGAAGCTGACCCTGGCTGGTGGCCTCAACTCCGACAACGTCGCGAAGGCCATCCGACTCGTAAACCCCTTCCGTGTAGACGTAGCCTCTGGCGTAGAAACGACCCCCGGCACAAAAGACCCCGCCCGAGTGCAGTCCTTCATAAGAGCAGCCAAGAACTAACGCTTCCAAAAAAGGGACAGTCTCCTTTTTAAAGGGTCAACGGTTCGTGGTAGGGTGCCGGGCTCAACTCGAGGAGGATTCATGCGTTCTGTTCTTCTAGCTTCCGCTCTCACCGCCGGCGTCATGTGGGTTGCGATGGGTGGCGCCCCCGCCCAATCGCAGGCGGACGACAAGGCCGTGTCCTGCCAAACCTGCGCACAAGGCTCCGATTGCCCGCACTGCGCCGCTGGTAAGACCTGCCCGCATTGCACCGAGGGCAAGACGTGCCCCTACTGCAAGCAAGCCAAAACATGCTCCGACTGCGGCAAGAGCAAGCACAGCTGTCATGGCAAGTGGGGCTCGCACAAGTGGGAGTACAAGTGCCTGCGCGCCCCCAAGAAGCCTGACGCGATGTCCGAGCAGTTCTCGGGTCTCGGCGAAGAGGGATGGAGGCTCGTTCAGGCCGATGGCGGCATCTGGTGCTTCAGCCGAATTCGAGGCGCGCAGTAACTACGCCCTCGCGAGGATCTGGTCCGAAATGTAGCTTGCCATCGTGTAGACGGTGATCTGCGGGTTCACCAGTAGTGATGAGGGGAACAGGCTCGCGTCTGGCACGTACACGTTGTCGAGGTCATGACAGCGGCCATCCGGCCCAACCACACTTTTCGTCGGATCTGCGCCCATCCGCATCGTGCCCTGCGGGTGATACGAGGTGAGACGGTACATATGCTTCCCGTTTTGCAGGCTGTCGACCACCGAGTCGATTCGGTCGGCGCTTTCGATGGTGGTTCGGCGGGTGGTAGGTAGATACACACGGCGTGCACCGGCGGCGAAGTAGATTCGCGCCGTCCCGCGTAGCGCCTCACGCATCGACTCGAAATCGCGATCGTCGAGGTCGTAGTCGATGCGTTTGCGGTCGCCGTCGAGGTAGACGCGGCCCACGTTGTGGTCGTGGATCAAGATGACGGCTGCCTGGAATTTCTTGCTGTTCTCCATGAACTCGACGAAGTCGCGGCCGACGCCTCCATCGATCCAAGCGCTGGTGATGACCGGGCCAACCATGCCTGCTTCCAGCAGGTACCCGCCTTCGAGGGGGTTCTCGATGTCGCCAGCCTGCGCGGTCAGCGTCGCGCCAACCCAGGCATAGATGTTCTCTTCGTGCTCGCCAAAGACCGCTAGCGATGGATGGCACGCGAAGTTGCGTCCGATCTGGCCGCTGCTGTTGCCGATCTCGTTCTTCTGAAACAGCAGCGGGGTCTGCACGGCGCCGGCAGCTACGATGACGAGGCCCGCCGTCACCCGAACCGGCTTCGCCTTGCCGCGCGCATCGGTGGCGACCGCATTGACGGCCGTGACGCGGCGATCGTGGACTTCAAACGTTTCCGCTCGCGTGCCGCTGAAGATCGTGGCGCCGAGCTCGCTAGCCCAGGGCAGATAGGTCACCAGCATCGACTGCTTGCGATCGGTCTTGCAGCCCGAGATGCAATGCCCGGTGAGCGCGCAGTCCTTGATGTTGCGAGAGATCGGAGCCGCTGGGATCCCGAGTTTCTGGGCGCCCGCGATCAGCAAACGTCCGTTGTAGTTCACCTCCCATGGCTCGTTCTGGTGAACGGAGAGATTCCGCTCGACCCTCTCGAAGTAAGGCGCCAGCACCTCGGGGGTGAGATTGCCGAGCCCGTGCTCCCCGGCCCAGTTCTCGAGAACCTGGTCCGGCACGCGGAAGCACGCTGTGGCATTGACGACGGTCGAACCCCCAATGCATCTCCCCTGAAGGATGGCCAGATCGCCCGTCGTGTTCACCTGGTTGCCGCTGTCCTGGTACAAGGTTTCGAGCGCCGTCGGGGCATGCTCTCGGAATTGACTCGAGGGAACGTAGGGGCCGGCCTCCAGCACGACCACTTTCGCCCCCGATCGGGATAGCTCGTACGCCACCACTGCGCCTGCTGCGCCCGATCCGATGACGACGACGTCCGCTGCGAGATCGAGACCCGCGTCCGGCATGTCGTTTGGCTGCGTGACCCTCAATGTAGGAAGCCTTTGGATCGTCGCTTTCGGTTCGTTTGCCATTGCCGTCACTCGCTCGGTGCTTGGGGCATTGGGGCATTGCCAAGGCTTGGCAGGTGGCTGGCTACCGACACCGGGCCCTGGTACCCGATCGCGCGGCCTGCTTCGATATCCTGCCAGTATCCCAAACACGTCAGCTTCTTGAGAACGCCCACGATCGCCCGTTGCATCTCGATGCCCTGTTCCCAACGACGGATGTAGTGGAGCCGCTGCTCGGACGACAGATTCACGAATCGCGCGAAGTGCCACCCGATCAAGATCGAGCCGTAGTTGAAGAGCTCGAGGCCGGTGCGCACCTGATCGAGCATCGGCGCCTCCATGAGAGAAAACGCGTGCTCGATGTTGTCGACGATGGGCACCTCCGACCGCGGTTTGAGCGAAGTGCCTTCGGTCGGCAAGAACACCTCCGCAAAGCGCTCCATGAGCTCTCGCTCATCGGCCGTCAGCGCGACAGACCCGCTGGGAGCCGCTGGCGCATCGTTGCACGCTGGAAGAACCAGGACGCCGGTGCCTGACAATAGGCTGAGCTTCGCAAATGTTCTTCGGTAGAGCTTGTACTTCACGTCGCAGCCGGCGCCGAACTATACCACGGTGGTGCCAGCGTGGGCGTGGGCGAAGCCCCGTGGACGGCGCACCGCGTCGGTTTTACGGGGCGTCGGTGTTTCCACGTTCTTCGAGGCCTCGGTCGATCAACTGTTGTGTGCTCTCCGTCACCTGCTGGCGCAGCTCCGCGACGATTTCCTCGTCGTCTGCGGCCTCCGGACCGTATGGCAGGTGAATCGGCTCTCCGACGAGGTAGTGCAGCTCCGCCGGAAAAGGGAGTGGCCCCAGACCCATGTAGAGGGGTGTGACGTACTTGTCGCCCAACAACTTCGAAATCAATCGTCCGACGCCGCTCTGACGCATCCGGTCCTGGGAGACGACTTGAACATACAGCTCCTCATTGCCGATGCCGGCTACCGGGATGATAGGTTTCTGAGCGCGGAGGGCCGTGCGGATGAAGCCACGGCTGCTTTCCCACTGCAAGCGGTATGCGGCGTCCGGGTGGCCGAGCGCTTCCTTTGCTCCACCGGGATACACCACCACGAGTTGATCATCCTGCAGGAGTCGGACGGTCATGCCGGGCTCACCTTCGATCGTCCCCATGAGGTGGGCGATGTCACGAAAGATCGGAGTCGCGAAGACGACCCGGTCACCGAGCGAGCGAGCGGCCCGACCGGTTTCATCGAGGATGAGCGAGAGAAGGATCGGAAGGTCGATGCCGAAGTGGCCATGGTTGGTTACCAAGAGCGCCCCTTCTGTCAGGGGAATGTTCTCGATACCCTCGATCGTCGGCTGCAACCACAGACGCAGGAACGAAAAACGCTGCAGCATGCGCTCGAAGGCCTGCCGGTCGAGATGCAGCGCGTTGCTTTGGGTCGGCTCAGTCATATGCATGCGCAGGGCTCTCCTATGCGCTACGTTCCGCGCCTCATGCAACCCCCCGAACCAGCTTCTGGGCGCTACGGTCCCTACGGCGGACGCTACGTTGCCGAGACCCTCATGCCTGCGCTCGACGAGTTGACGCACGCCTACCAAGAATCCCAGCGCGACCCAACCTTCCAGGCGGAGCTCGATTCGCTCCTCCACCAGTATGCGGGGCGCGCGACACCCACCTATTTCGCGTCCCGTCTCACGGAGAAGATCGGGCCGCGAATCTGGCTCAAGCGCGAGGACCTCTGCCACACTGGCGCTCACAAGGTCAACAACACGATCGGGCAACTTTTGCTGGCCAAGCGGATGGGCAAGACCCGGATCATCGCCGAGACAGGTGCCGGTCAGCATGGCGTCGCGACCGCGACCACGTGCGCGTTGATGGGGCTGCCATGCGAGGTCTACATGGGAGCGGAGGACATCCGTCGCCAAGCGCCCAATGTGCGACGGATGGAGCTACTGGGCGCGCAGGTGCATTCGGTCACTTCCGGGTCGGCGACGCTGAAGGACGCGATGAACGAGGCGCTCCGCGATTGGGTCACCAACGTGCGCACCACGCACTACTGCGTCGGCTCGGTGGCGGGTCCGCATCCGTATCCGATGATCGTGCGGGACTTCCAGGCGGTCATCGGCCAGGAGGCACGGGCCCAGATGCTCGAGCAAGCTGGCAGGCTTCCAGATGCCGTCGTGGCATGTGTCGGCGGCGGTTCCAACGCGATGGGCATCTTCGCTAGCTTCATCCGCGACGAGTCGGTTCGCTTGATCGGTGTCGAAGCCGCAGGCGAGGGGATCGAGACCGGTCACCATGCCGCCCCACTGTGCGCAGGCGGCGTCGGAGTCCTGCACGGCGCGAAGAGCTACGTGCTTCAAACCCCGGATGGGCAGATTCTCGAAGCGCATTCGATCAGCGCCGGCCTCGACTATCCGGGCGTCGGCCCCGAGCATGCGTACTTCCACAAAACTGGTAGAGTAGTCTACGGAAGCGTCACAGACAAAGAAGCACTTAAGGCCGGAATCCTCCTGGCCAAATTGGAAGGCATCATCCCT